>CAYNZG010000256.1:0-2520 GCA_964401525.1 uncultured Ruminiclostridium sp. | reverse complement strand
GACGCCCTGCGCTTCAACCTCATCACCGGCAACAGCCCCGGCAACGACATGCGCTTCTACACCGAGCGCTGCGAGGCTATGCGCAACTTTGCTAACAAGATCTGGAACGCCTCCCGCTTCCTGATGATGAACCTGACCATCGAGGAAAACGCTCTGCCTGAAAAGCTGGAGCTGGAGGACAAGTGGATCCTGTCCAAGCTGAACACCGTCATCGCAGAGGTCACCGAGAACATGGACCACTACGAGCTGGGTGTGGCCGCCCAGAAGATCTATGACTTCATCTGGGACACCTATTGCGACTGGTACATCGAAATGACCAAGTCCCGCCTCCAGGGCGAGGACGAGGCCGCCAAGATCCAGGCCCAGAAGGTCCTGTGCTATGTCCTCACCGACATCCTGAAGCTGCTGCATCCCTTCATGCCCTTCCTGACCGAGGAGATCTGGCAGGCTCTGCCCCACGAGGCCAACTGCGAGAAGAAGTTCCTGATGCTCCAGCAGTGGCCGGAGTTCCGGGAAGACCTGGCCTTCCCCCAGGAGGAGAAGGCTGTGGAGATGCTCATGGATGCCGTAAAGGCCGTCCGTGCCCGCCGCTCCGAGATGAACGTGCCCCCCTCCAAGAAGGCACACCTGACCATCGCCACCGCCGAGGGCGAGATCTTCACCGCCGGCATCCCCTTCCTGAAGCGTCTGGGCTACGCCAGCGACGTGACCGTCGTGGCCGAGCAGACCGAGAGCGGCAAGGGCGATGTGACCGTCGTCACCCACGTGGCCAAGATCTCCATGCCCCTGGCTGAGCTGGTGGACCTGGCCCAAGAAAAGGCCCGCATCGCCAAGGAGCTGAAGAAGGCCCGCGGCAACTTGGAGCAGATCACCAAGAAGCTCTCCAACCCCGGCTTCCTGGCCAAGGCCCCCGAAGCCGTCGTGAACACCGAGAAGGAGCGGGCAGAAAAGCTGACCGCCCTCATCGCCCAGCTGGAGGCCCAGGAAGCCTCCATGTGAGCATCCTGACCTGTAAAAACGGACCGCCGCTCTGCTTCGAGCGGCGGTCCGTTTTTTCAAACGTTATTTCAGCAGCCAGCCATAGTCCCAGCGGCAGTCCAAATCAATCAATTTTAACTTTTTTCAAAAAATTTCAAAAAATCTGCCAAGAGACCGTTGTCTCACCGGTTAATAGGGTGAAAGGATCCTTTCCGTCCCCTTTTTGCCCGTGCTGCAACACACGCAGAATTCTCGCCTGGAGGTACCCCATGCTGCCCATTCTGCTGGCCGCGCTGGAGAGCGAAGCGGAACAACGCTTCTTTCACCAGTTCTACCACAAGTACAAA
Source organism: uncultured Ruminiclostridium sp. (assembly GCA_964401525.1). GTDB lineage: Bacteria > Bacillota > Clostridia > Oscillospirales > Oscillospiraceae > Evtepia. Next base: position 1,195 of record CAYNZG010000256.1, on the reverse strand, counting down.
ACCGATTTTTACCGCTATGCCCTGTCCATCCTCCGCGATCCCCATGGGGCCGAGGAGGGGGACTATCGGTCCATCGTCGCGCTGATCCGGGCCATGCCGGAGCAATACCGCACCATCTTAGAGCTGAAGTTCGTCCTGGAGTGGCCGGACAAGGCCATCGCCAAGGCGCTGCAGCTCCCCGCCACCACTGTCAGCACCCGCATCAGCCGGGGACGAAAACTTTTGCAAACCCAACTGATCAAGGAGGAATATTGGAATGAAACACGATGACCCCATCCGTCAGGCTCTCCTGGATGCCGCCGAAGAGGATCTCCGCGAGGCCCTGGCTGCGCTGTCCGGTTGGGGGGCTCCGGATCCCGCCCCCACTCCCACCGGGTTATCCGTCTTCGTGCAGTTGGGCGGCACCCACGGCACGGTCTACACCAGCGAACGCTTCACCTGCGTGGCGGAGAACGGCAGCACCCTCCGATACTGGTATCAGAACACCGGGACCAGCACCTGCACCCTGCAGCTCTACCGGGTGGGACTATTCCGAGACGAACTGGCAGAAGCCCCCTTGACCATCGGCCCGGGAGAGGATGCCGTCGGCCTGTATAAGGCTCCGGGCAATGATACCTACTACCTGCGTGGACGGCAGCGAAGCCTCCGTGAGCGGCAGCCTCCGCGCGGACCAATACGACTGGTCGACAGACCAACCGCCCTGCGCTCTTTTTCCGTCTCTGCATCGTTTGACAGAAATTTCTAACGGAAAAACGTATAATCGGCGTGTACCGGACAAGCTGGTACACGCCGATTTTTGTATATCACCCGAGGAAAGGGGTTTTTCTTATGGCCGTTGCCTATTCCGTGCAAAACCGCACGCTCACCGTTGCCCTCACCGGAGAGATCGACCACCACCGGGTCAAGGGCCTGCTCCGGGACCTGGAACAGGAGCTGGACGAGGTCCTCCCCCTCCAGCTCACCGTGGACTGCTCCGGGGTGCCCTTCATGGACTCCTCCGGCATCGCCGTCCTGCTGCGCCTCTGGCAGCGGATGGAGGCCCTGGAGGGGACCATGACCGTCACCGGCCTGGCCGATCAGCCCGCCCGGGTCCTGCGGGCCGCCGGGATCCAGCGGCTCATCGCCCTGGTCTGAAAGGAGGCGTACATCCATGCGTACCATCAAATACACCAACCAGGTCAGCCTGGTCTTCCCC
>CAYNZG010000255.1:0-2531 GCA_964401525.1 uncultured Ruminiclostridium sp. | reverse complement strand
CCGGAGACATACTCGCCGTACTCAGCGGTGTCGGAGATGGAGTAGTTCATCATGGCAACGCCGCCCTTGTTGATCAGGTCGATGATCAGCTTCATCTCGTGGATGCACTCGAAGTAAGCGTTCTCGGGCTCGTAACCGGCTTCCACCAGGGTCTCGAAGCCCAGCTTCATGAGCTCCACCACGCCGCCGCACAGGACAGCCTGCTCGCCGAACAGGTCGGTCTCGGTCTCGTCGCTGAAGGTGGTCTCCATGATACCGGCGCGGGCACCGCCGATGCCGGCGATGTAAGCCAGGCCGATGTCATATGCCTTGCCGGTAGCGTTCTGCTCCACGGCGATCAGGCAGGGCACGCCCTTGCCTGCCACGTACTGGGAGCGGACGGTGTGGCCGGGGCCCTTGGGAGCAGCCATGAAGACGTCCACGTCAGCGGGAGGATTGATCAGCTGATAACGGATGTTGAAGCCGTGAGCGAAGGCGATGGCCTTGCCGGAGGTCAGGTTGGGAGCGATGTCCTTGTTGTACATATCAGCCTGAGCCTCGTCGTTGATGAGGATCATGATGATGTCAGCCAGCTTGGTAGCCTCTGCCACGGTGTAGACCTGGAAGCCGTCCTTCTCAGCCACGGGCCAGGACTTACCGCCCTTGCGCAGGCCGATGATGACGTCGCAGCCAGAGTCACGCAGGTTCATGGCGTGAGCGTGGCCCTGAGAGCCGTAACCCACGATGGCGATCTTCTTACCATTGAGCTGGTTCAGGTCGCAATCCTTCTCATAATACATTTTTGCCATAATTGAATTCTCCTTTTTCCTTAGTATCTTCATCTATGGTGTATTTACCACGTTCCAGGGCAACGATACCGGTGCGGACCATCTCGACGATGCCGAAGTCGGCCAGCAGTTCCTGGACTGCGTCGGTCTTCTTCTCGTCGCCGATGAGAGACACGGTGAGGGTCTCCTTGGACACATCGATGATCGAGCCGCGGAAGATGTTTGCGATTTGGATGATCTCGTTCTTGTCCTCGCTGTTCTTGGCGCGGACCTTGTAGAGGATCAGTTCACGGCGGATGGCGTGGCTGGGCTCCAGCAGCTTCACGGAGTGAACGGGAACCATCTTGGACAGCTGGTTGCAGATGAGGTCCGTGTGGTTCTCGTTGGTCATGACCTCGATGGTCATGCGGGAGACCTTGGGATCGTCGGTGACGCCCACGGCCAGGGACTCAATGTTAAAACCCTTTCGGGAGAACAGGCGGGAGATCTGGGACAGAACGCCAGACTCGTTGTCCACCAGAACGGATAAGGTGCGCAGTTTCACTTCTTCCATGGTTCATGTCCTCCTTTTCTTAGTTCACCAGGAATTCGGTGATGTGCTTGCCGCCGTTGACCATGGGACGGACCAGCTCACCCTCGAAGATGTTGCAGTCGATGACGGTGCCCTGACCCTTCTCCTGGGCCTCCAGTGCGGCCTGGATGGCGGCTTCCAGCTCTTCCACGGTGTTGACCTGGATGCCCTGGAGGCCGTTGGCCTCAGCCAGCTTGGCGAAGTTGGGGCCGCGCTCGGTGGTGGTCTGATAGTAGCGCTTGTCATAGACCAGCTCCTGCCACTGACGGACCATGCCCAGGCGGTGGTTGTTCATCACGAAGGTGATGACGGGGGTCTTATAGAATTCCTCGGTGGACAGCTCGTTGCAGTTCATGCGGAAGGAGCCGTCGCCGGTGATGTGGATGACAGTCTTGTCGGGGTTGCCCTTCTTGGCGCCGATGGCTGCGCCCAGGCCGAAGCCCATGGCACCGAAGCCGCCGGAGGTCAGCAGCTGACCGGGATAGTCGAAGTGGAAGTGCTGGATGGCCCACATCTGGTGCTGGCCCACGTCGGTGGCCACGATGGAGTCCTCGGGGCAGACACGGGCGATGGTGCCCAGGATCTGCTTGGGGGTCATGATGTGGCTGTCGTCGTACTGGGTCTCGGTGGGGAAGGAGAACACATATTCCTTCCACTCGTTGTGCTCATACTGGGGGACCTTGCGGTTCAGCAGCTCCAGGACCTGCTTGGCGTTGCCGATGATGTGGTGGTCGCTCTGGACGTTCTTGTTGATCTCGGCGCGGTCGATGTCGATGTGGACCAGCTTGGCCTGCTTGGCGAAGGTGGAGGGCTTCAGTGCCACACGGTCGGAGAAGCGGCAGCCCACAGCGATCAGCAGGTCGCAGCCGTCGCAGGCCATGTTGGAGGCCTTGGAGCCGTGCATGCCGATCATGCCGGTGGCCAGGGGGTCACGGCCGGCGATACCGCCTGCGCCCATGAGGGTGATGGCCACGGGAGCGTCGATGCGGTGAGCGAACTCACGGAACTCCTCGTGGGCACGGCCGCGGACCACGCCGCCGCCGCAGATCAGCATGGGCTTCTTGGCCTCAGCGATCATGGCCACCAGCTTGTTGATGTCGTCCTGGTCGGGCTCGGGCATCTTCAGGGTGGAGGTGCGGGCACGCTCGTTCAGCACGGCCAGGCGGCCGGAGGTGGCGTGCTTCTCCCGGGGC
>CAYNZG010000254.1:0-2553 GCA_964401525.1 uncultured Ruminiclostridium sp. | reverse complement strand
TGGGCTGCGAGATGGGCATCTCCACCCAGAAGCTCCACGCCCGCGGCCCCATGGGGCTGGAAGAGCTGACCAGCTATAAGTACGTCATCACCGGGGACGGGCAGGTGCGGTAAGGCAGTTTGGATGCGTCCTCCCACGGGAGGTGATTTCTTCCCACCCCATTTTCTCCGGAGAAAATGGGGGAAAAGAGCGCCGGGGCTTCGCCCCTGGACCCCGTGGAGGTGGGTGATACCCTGCCGGGGTCGTGGTTCGTGTTTTACCATCGTGCCTGCGGCTCTGTGTCGGCAGACCGGCCATGGCGCGCCTACCGGCTCGGCGCGCGGGAACGTGAGTACAGACCTGCAACGAGAGGGCCGATGAGGGCATCGGCCCCTACAACGTGGAAGGGTACCACGACACAGAACATAGAAAAACGGCGAGCTGCGCCAAGGCAGCTCGCCGTTTCGTGTTTTCATGGATTCACCGGATGACCATGCCCACCTGGCGTTCGTTCCAGATGGGTTCAAAGATCTCCGCCGGTTCCCAATACTGATACACCTGGCCCCGGTTGTAGTAGTTATAGGGGTCCGAGATGCGATAGCCCTTCTCCGGGTCATAGCCGCAGACCAGGACGGCGTGGTTGTTGCTCACCAGCCACTGGGTCTTGCCCTCGATCTGGTAGCTGCGGTAATAGGGCTTGGCCCACCAGAGGGTCATGTAGCCCACCACGCAGTTGCCTGCCAGCAGCTCCCGCTGGAGGTCGGTGATGGAGGCCCCGCGGAAGTCCGCGCAGGGGGTCTCCCCGCCGCAGTAACGGTTGGAGTACTCCGCCAGCTTGGCGGGGTAGATGGTGGTGCGGATCTTCTTGGTGGGGTCGGGGGTGAAGGGGTCCCCCACGAAGCCCTTCTCCGGGTCGTTGCTGGGGGAGCGGGTCTGGTTGGCCACAAAGGTCCGCAGGGCCACATCCCCGGCGTAGCCCTTGGCCCGCAGGCCCGTAAAGGTGGCCACGGACTCGCAGCCCACCCAGGCATAGAGATCGTCGATCTGGCTGAAGTAGGGCACGCTGGGCATGGCATATCCCTGAGCCGTCTGGGTAAGAACGCCGTCGGCTCCGGCAGTATAGGCCCCCACCGTGGTGCTCACGGCCAGCTTACCGTACCGGTCCACATAATAAAGCTTCGTCCCCACCGTGTGGAAACCGGGGGCAAAGGACAGCGCCGTCAGGTCCACCCCGGACCAGGTCTCGCTCCCCGCTGCGCCATTGGGGGTGTGGGACACCGAGGCCTCCGCGATGGTCTGGGCGGCCCAGTGGGTCGGAGCCACGTCGGCGTACAGCCCCAGGGCCAGCAGCTTCTGGGCCTGGGCCGTGTCACCCTGGCGATCCGTCATGCGGTTGACCACGGTGCAGGCCTCCGCCCGGGTCAGGCCGTTCTCCGGGCCGAAGGTCCCGTCCGGGTAGCCGGTGAGCCAGCCCAGAGAGACCGCCGCGCCGATCTGCGCCGCTGCCCAGTGGTCGGCGGGCACGTCGGTGAAGGCCGCCTCCCCGGTAGCCTCCGGGGCCAGGCGGACCAGCAGGTCCACGAACTCGGCGCGGGTGATGACCTCCTCCGGCCGGAAGGCCGCGCCGTCGTCAAAGAGGCCCAGGCGGCACAGGGCCGTAACAGCCGGGGCGTACCAGGCCTGGGCAGGAACATCCTGATAGCTGCACGGGTCGCTGCCGCTCTCCGGCGCCGTCAGCAGACGGCTGACCATCTGGGCGGCCTGGGCGCGGGTCAGCTGGGTGTCGGGCTGGAAGGTCCCCTCGGGGAAGCCCTGCATGTACGGAACATGGTCCTCGGTCAGGGCCGGGTTCGGGCCGTTGTAAGCCGCCTGGGCGGGTATCGCCAGAAGGGACAGCAGCACGGACAGGGCCATGCCGACGGATAACACACGTTTGATCATTGGTACCTCATTCTCTCTTCCTGTGATTTTCTCTCATTGTATCGAACTCCGCCGAGGAATGCAAGGGCAGATCCCCATCCTCCCTCCCCGGCCGCAGAAAAACCCCTCCGCCCATCGGTCCAACCGATGGCGGAGGGGTGCGTTTTCTCATTCCGCTGCCTTCAGCAGCTGTTTGGTGTAGGGGTGGACCGGCGCGTCGAAGATACCGTCCACGGTGTTCTCCTCCACGATCTCGCCCTTTTTCATGACGATGACCCGGTCACAGCACTGATAGATGACGTTCAGATCGTGGGAAATGAAGAGGTAGCTCAGGTCGAACTCCCGGCGCAGCTTCATGAGCAGGTCCAGGATCTGGTCCTGGATGGTCACGTCCAGGGCGGAGACCGCCTCGTCCAGGATCACCAGCTTGGGCCGGACGATGAGGGCAGTAGCGATGGACACCCGCTGCCGCTGGCCGCCGGAGAGCTGGCCGGGCTTGCGGTCGTAAAACTCCGGGCCCAGACCCACGGCATCCAGCATCTCCTCCACCCGCTGCTTCCGCTGGGCGGCAGTGTACTTGCCATAGATCCGCAGGGGCTCCTCCACGATCCGCCGGATGGTGAAGGCGGGGTTCAGGGAGGAGTAAGGGTCCTG
>CAYNZG010000253.1:0-2554 GCA_964401525.1 uncultured Ruminiclostridium sp. | reverse complement strand
GGAGTCCTCTGTCCGCATGAAAGTGGACATGAGAATGTACCGCGTCATCTACGATGCCATCAACGAGATCGAAGCTGCCATGAAGGGCATGCTGGCTCCCAAGTTCAAGGAAGTGGAGCTTGGCTCCGCCGAGGTCCGCAATGTCTTCCGCATCACCGGCGTGGGCATGGTGGCCGGCTGCTACGTCACCGAGGGCAAGATGCAGCGCAACGCCCAGCTCCGCCTGGTCCGCGACGGCATCATCATCTATGACGGCACCATCTCCTCCCTGCAGCGGTTCAAGGACAGCGTGAAAGAAGTGGCCGCAGGCTATGAGTGCGGCATCACCTTCGAAAAGTTCCAGGATATCAAGGTGGGCGATGTGATCGAAGCCTTCCTCATGGAGCAGATCGAAGTTTGATCCTGGAGGGATAACTATGGCTTCCAATCGAATCGGACGAATCAACGAGGAGATCCAGCGTGAGCTGGCCTCCCTTCTCCGCACGGTCAAGGACCCCCGGGTCCACGGGCTGGTGTCCATTACCAACGTGGACACCACCCCTGACCTGCGCTATGCCAAGGTCTATGTGAGCGTTCTGGACAAGAGCGATGTGAAGGAGGTCATCAAGGGCCTCCGCTCCGCCGGTGGTTACCTGCGCCGGGAGCTGGGCCGCGCCCTCTCCCTGCGCTACACCCCCGAGCTGGTCTTCACCGAGGACACCTCCATCGACAAGGGCACCCAGATCCTGAAGATCCTCAACGACATCGAGCGCAAAGGCTCCGGAGGGACGCAATGACCGTCCAGGAGACCGCCCGCCGTCTGCTGGCCCTGGAGGAGGTCCTCATCCTCACCCACCGCCGCCCCGACGGCGACACCATCGGCTGCGCCGCTGCCCTGTGCCTGGCCCTGCGCCAGAAGGGCAAAACGGCCTATGTCCTCCCCAACGAGGATGCCCACGGGCTGTTCGACCCCTACTTTGAAGGGGTCCTGGCTCCCGACGGCTTCGTGCCCCAGGCCGTGGTGGCCGTGGACACCGCCTCCCTGGGAATGCTCCCGGGCAGCGCGGCTCCCTATCGGGAGAGCATCATCCTCTGCATCGACCACCACGGCTCCAACGAGGGCTATGCCCGGGAGACCTGCGTGGACCCGGATGCCGCCGCCTGCGGCGAGGTCCTCTATCGGATCTTCCGGGAGATGGACGTGACCATCGATGACCGGATGGCGCTGCTGCTGTACATGGCCATCGCCACGGACACCGGCTGCTTCGTCTACTCCAACACCACCCCGGAGACCCATCGGATCGCCGCCGCCCTCATGGAGACCGGCTTCGATGCCACCTGGGTGAACAAGCGGCACTTCCGGGTGAAGTCCAAAAAGCGGATGCAGATCGAGAGCCGCCTCATCCAGGAGATGGACCTGGAGCAGGACGGCACCCTAGTCTTTGCCTATGTGACCCTGGAGCTCATCGACCAGCTCCAGGCCACGGAAGAGGACCTGGAGGACATCTCCTCCTTCATCGGCCTGCTGGAGGGAGTGGCCAACGCCGTCACCGTCCGCCAGCTCAAGCCCGAGGAGTGTAAGATCTCCCTGCGCACCGACGGAAAGACCCTGAATGCCTCGGCAGTCTGCGCCCACTTCGGCGGAGGCGGCCACCCGGCCGCTGCCGGATGCACCATCCAGGGCACCCCCGCCCAGGCCAAGGCCGCCATGCTGGACGCGATCAGGCAGGTGCAGCATGGCTAATGGCATCCTGGTCATCGACAAGCCCCAAGAGTGGACCTCCCACGATGTGGTCGCCAAGCTCCGGGGGCTTCTCCATGTCAAGCGCATCGGTCACGCCGGGACCCTGGATCCCATGGCCACCGGTGTCCTGCCCGTCTTCGTCGGACGGGCCACCCGGGCGGTGGAGTTCGCCGCCGAACGGGAAAAGGAATACATCGCCGGTCTGCGCCTGGGCCTCACCACCGACACCCAGGACATCACCGGCACCGTGCTGGAAAGCAAGCCTGTCTCCGTCACCCGGGAAGCGGTGGAGGCGGCGCTGGAGGCCTTCCGCGGCCCCATCCAGCAGATCCCGCCCATGTACTCTGCCATCAAAAAGAACGGCAGAAAGCTCTATGAGCTGGCCCGCCGCGGCCAGGAGGTGGAGCGGCAGCCCCGCCCCATCACCATCTATGAGTTAGAGCTGCTGGAGCAGGTCTCCCCCACCGAGTTCACCCTGCGGGTGCTGTGCTCCAAGGGGACCTATGTGCGCACCCTCTGCCACGACATCGGCCAGGCTCTTGGCTGCGGCGGGACCCTGTCCGCCCTGCGCCGGACCCAGTCCGCCGGGTTCTCCCTGGACCAGGCCGTGACCCTGGAGCAGGTGGCGGCAGCAGCCGACCCCCAGCAGCTCCTGCTGCCGGTGGATGCCTATTTTGCCGGGCACCCCGCCCTTCACCTGGAAGACAGTTCCGCAGAAAAACGCATCCGCAACGGAAACAGCCTGACCCTGGACGGACCCGACGGGACCTATCGGGTCTATGGCCCCCAGGGCGATTTCCTCGCCCTGGGGGCCATAGACCCGATAGGTCC
>CAYNZG010000252.1:0-2555 GCA_964401525.1 uncultured Ruminiclostridium sp. | reverse complement strand
GATCCCCATCCTCTGCACCTCCGTCACCGAGTACGGCGTGGCCTTGGACATTGAGGGCTTCGACGGCACCGTAGGCGGCAACATCTCCGGCACCTCCGACCTGTCTCCCTTAGATCAGCAGGCCGCCATGATCCCGGAGTGGTTCCCTGAGGCCGAGACCGTGGGCCTGCTCTACTGCTCCGCCGAGGCCAACTCCCAGTATCAGGTGGATGTGGTGAAGGCAGAGCTGGAAAAGCTGGGCCTCACCTGCACCCTCTTCCCCTTCGCGGACTCCACGGACCTCTCCGCCGTGTGCACCACCGCCGCCAACGAGAGCGACGTGCTCTATGTCCCCACAGACAACACCGTGGCCGCCAACACCGGCATCATCGACAACGTCTGCCGGGCGGCAAAGGTCCCCGTCATGGGCGGTGACCGGGGCATCTGCGCCGGGTGCGGCGTGGCCACCATCCCCGTGGACTACTACGACTTAGGGTATCTCACCGGCCAGATGGCCGCCAGGATCCTCCAGGGCGAGGAGGACATCGCCACCATGCCCATCGAATATCTAGACTCTGCCCGGGTCTATAACCCGGAAGTCTGCCAGGCTCTGGGCCTCACCGTCCCCGACGGCTATGAGCCTCTGAGCTGACAGCTCCACCCTACACCAAAGAAAGAAGGCGCGATCTCCCGTGTTTGAAACATTCCTTGCCAAGCTCGTGACCATCCCCGGCGCTCTGCCCGGCGCGGTGGCCCAGGGCCTCATCTGGGGCATCATGGCCATCGGCGTGTACATCACCTTCCGGGTGCTGGACGTGGCCGACCTGACCGTGGACGGCTCCCTCTGCACCGGCGGTGCCGTGTGCATCATGGCCATGCTGGCCGGCTGCAACGTGTGGGTGGCCATGCTCCTGGCCACCGTGGCGGGCCTGCTCACCGGCCTCATCACCGGCCTGTTCCACACCTTTATGGGCATCCCAGCCATCCTGGCCGGTATCCTGACCCAGCTCTCCCTCTACTCCATCAACCTGAAGATCATGGGCAAGGCCAACCAGGCCATCAACGTGGACAAGTATGACCTGCTCATCTCCCTGCGGTGGGTGAAGCAAGCCATCCTGGGCAACCCCCTCATCATGGTCTCCCTCCTCATCGTGGCCCTCATCGCCGTGCTCTACTGGTTCTTCGGCACGGAGATGGGCTGCTCCATCCGCGCCACCGGCGCGAACCCCAACATGAGCCGCGCCCAGGGTATCAACACCGACCTGAACAAGGTCCTGGGTCTCATGCTGTCCAACGGCCTCGTGGCCCTCTCCGGCGCGCTGCTGAGCCAGTATCAGGGCTTCGCCGATGTGAGCATGGGCCGCGGTGCCATCGTCATCGGCCTGGCCGCCGTCATCATCGGCGAGGCGGTCTTCAGCCGCATCTTCCGCAACTTCGCCTTCAAGCTCCTGGGTGTGGTCCTGGGTTCCATCATCTACTATGTGGTCATCCAGATCGTCATCCAGCTGGGCCTGGACGCCAACCTGCTCAAGCTCCTCTCCGCGCTGGTGGTGGCCGTCTTCCTGGCCGTCCCCTATTGGAAGGGCAAGTATTTCCGCCGCCCCGCCAAGGCGGTCCGTCCCGGAAAGGAGGGCCAGTGACATGTTAGAGCTCAAAGGCCTCTATAAGACCTTCAACACCGGCACCGTCAACGAGAAGCGGGCCATCAACGGCCTTGACCTCACCTTAGAGGACGGCGACTTCGTCACCATCATCGGCGGCAACGGCGCAGGCAAGTCCACCATGCTGAACCTCATCTCCGGCGTGTTCCCCGCCGATGCCGGGTCCATCGTCCTCAACGGCGTGGACATCACCGGCCTGCCGGAGTACAAGCGGGCCAAGTATCTGGGCCGCGTCTTCCAGGACCCCATGATGGGCACTGCCGCCACCATGGGCATCGAGGAAAACCTAGCTCTGGCCAACCGCCGGGGCAAGGCCCGTGGTCTGGGCCGGGGCATCCGCGCCCAGGAACGCGCCCTCTACCGGGAGCAGCTCTCCACCCTGGGCCTCGGGCTGGAGGACCGCATGACCAGCAAGGTGGGTCTGCTCTCCGGCGGCCAGCGGCAGGCCCTGACCCTGCTGATGGCCACCCTGAAAAAGCCCGACCTGCTGCTGCTGGACGAACACACCGCCGCCCTGGACCCCAAGACGGCGGACAAGGTCCTGCAGCTCACCGAGGAGATCGTGGCCCGGGACAAGCTCACCACCCTCATGGTCACCCACAACATGAAAAACGCCATCCAGTACGGCAACCGCCTCATCATGATGGATGCCGGGCGGGTCGTCGTGGACATCAAGGGCGAGGAAAAGAAGAACCTCACCGTCCGGGATCTGCTGGAAAAATTCAACATCGAAAACGACCGGATGCTGCTGTCGGAATAACGCAGCTTCGGGAGACGACAGGGACGGCGGTATGCCGTCCCTGTTTTTCTGTCGAAAAGTGGGAGGTGCCCTTCCGGTGGGTGGTGTGCCTCCGGCAGGGCCCCCTTTTCTCCGGAGAAAAGGGGGAAAAGAGCGCCGGGGCTCCGCCCCTGGAC
>CAYNZG010000251.1:0-2567 GCA_964401525.1 uncultured Ruminiclostridium sp. | reverse complement strand
TGGTCATCGACGCCGCCAAGGGCGTGGAGGCTCAGACAAGAAAGCTGTTCAAGGTCTGCGCTATGCGGGACATCCCCATCTTCACCTTCATCAACAAGATGGACCGGGAGGCCCGGGATCCCTTCGAGCTCTGCGAGGAGCTGGAAAAGGAACTGGGCATCGAGACCTATCCCGTCAACTGGCCCATCGGCTCCGGCAAGGAGTTCTTAGGGGTCTACGACCGCACCAAGGGGGAGATCATCCACTTCTCCTCCAACACCAACGCCAGAAAGGCCGGGACCACCCAGATCGACCTGCAGGACCCCGTCCTCATCGACATGCTGGGCCAGAGCAAGCGGGACCAGCTGCTGGATGAGATCGAGCTGCTGGACGGCGCTTCCTCCGACTTCGACCTGGACCGGGTCCGCCACGGCAAGCTCTCCCCCGTCTTCTTCGGTTCGGCCCTCACCACCTTCGGCGTGGAGCCCTTCCTGGAGAACTTCCTGCGCATGACTACCCCTCCCCTGCCCCGCATGGCCCACGGCGAGGAGATCGACTCCATGGACGACAACTTCTCCGCCTTCGTCTTCAAGATCCAGGCCAACATGAACAAGGCCCACCGGGACCGCATCGCCTTCATGCGCGTCTGCTCCGGCCGCTTCGACGCGGACAAGGAGGTCTATCACGTCCAGGGCAAGAAGAAGCTGAAGCTCTCCCGCCCCCAGCAGCTCATGGCCGCAGAGCGCGAGATCATCGAGGAGGCCTACGCCGGAGACATCATCGGTGTCTTCGACCCGGGCATCTTCTCCATCGGCGACACCCTCTGCGCCCCCAGCAAGAAGTTCCGCTTCGATCCCATCCCCACCTTCGCCCCCGAGCACTTCGCCCGGGTCCGCCCGGTGGACACCATGAAGCGCAAGCAGTTCCTGAAGGGTGCCGAGCAGATCGCCCTGGAGGGTGCCATCCAGATCTTCAAGATCCCCTACACCGGCATGGAAGAGGTCATCGTCGGCGTGGTGGGCACCCTGCAGTTCGACGTGTTCCAGTACCGTCTGCGCAGCGAGTACAACGTGGAGATCCGCATGGAAAACCTGCCCTACGAATACCTGCGCTGGATCAAGGAGCCTGAGGAGTTCCACGAGACCGACCTGGTCCTGGGCAACGACACCAAGCTGGTGGAGGACTACAAGGGCAACAGCCTGCTGCTGTTCTCCTCCTTCTGGTCCATCAAGTGGGTCTCTGACCACAACCCCCAGCTGGTCCTCACGGAGTTCAACGAAAAGAACACCGAAGACGACTGAGCACTCGCGAGAAAGGAGCCTTCGCTATGGAACGTGCATTTCGTCCCATGCGCCGGAAGGACCGGCAACTCACCGAGGAGGACACCTGGGCCCTGCTGAAGCAGGAGTCCTACGGCGTGCTCTCCGTCACCGAGGAGGACGGCTGGCCCTACGGCGTGCCCATCAACTACATCCTGCGGGAGGGATGCCTCTACCTGCACTGCTCCCCCAGCGCCTATGTGGTCGGGGCCATCGCCCGGGATGACCGGGTGTGCTTCACCGTGGTGCCCCGGGCCGAGCTGGTCCCGGAGCACATCACCGAGACCTATGAGAGCGTCATCGTCTACGGCCGCGCCCACCTGGTGGAGGACCCTGCCCAGCGGGAAGAGCTGCTCCGGGCCTTCACCTTCTCCCTGGGCCAGGTCCCGCCGGAGATCGGTCAGCGATACATCGAAAAGCTGGGGGCCCGCACCGCCTTCGTCTGCATCCGCCCGGAGCACGTCACCGGCAAGGCCAACCGGCACTATATCCCCGTTCAAAAACGTCTGGAGCTTTGAGCGGTCCGCTCGATCTGCGCCGCCATCCTCCGTTTTATGATTTTATCAACAGAAAGGATCTGCAACACTATGCAACGCACGGAAATCGCCCGCATTTTTGCGGACATGGAACAGTACGGCGGTCAGGACGTGACCGTCTGCGGCTGGGTCCGCACCATCCGCGACATGAAGAACTTCGGCTTCATCGAGCTCAACGACGGCTCCTGCTTCAAGAGCCTCCAGGTGGTCTTTGACAGCGCCCTGGACAACTACAAGGAGATCGCCAAGCAGAACGTCGGCGCAGCCCTGGTGGTCCAGGGCAAGGTGGTCCTCACCCCCGACGCCAAGCAGCCCCTGGAGGTGAAGGCCACCTCCATCCAGGTGGAAGGCCCCTCCGCCCCGGACTATCCCCTGCAGAAGAAGCGTCACGGCGTGGAGTTCCTGCGCACCGTGGCCCACCTGCGCCCCAGGACCAACCTGTTCTCCGCTGCCTTCCGGGTGCGCTCCGTGGCCGCCTTCGCCATCCACGAGTTCTTCCAGAAGAACGGCTTCGTCTATGTCCACACCCCCATCATCACCGGGTCCGACTGCGAGGGTGCCGGTGAGATGTTCCGGGTGACCACCATGGATCCCGACAACCTGCCCCGCACCGAGGACGGCCAGGTGGACTACGCCCAGGACTTCTTCGGCAAGCCCGTGAGCCTGACCGTCTCCGGCCAGCTGAACGCCGAAAACTTCGCCATGGCCTTCGGCAATGTCTACACCTTCGGCC
>CAYNZG010000250.1:0-2585 GCA_964401525.1 uncultured Ruminiclostridium sp. | reverse complement strand
CAGTGGGGAGAGCTGCAGAGCGCGGGAGCTGCCCTGGACGGGGTGGCCGACCACTTAGCTTTGACCCGCCGGGAGATGAGCCTGACCACCGCCGAGAACGAGGGCCTCACCGGCTGGCAGACCCTCCTGGGCTGCCGCACAGCCTCCCGGAACGAGACGGATCTGCGCCTGGCCTTGGCGGCCCTGCTGCGCATCGGTGGGGACAGCTTCACCCTGGCGGCCATGAACGACACCCTCCGGGGCTGCGGCCTGCCCGCAGAGGTGGCCGAGACGGATGACCCCCTCCAATTGGCGGTGACCTTCCCCGGCGGCTCCGGGGTCCCGGCGGAGGTGGAGGAGCTCAAGCGCATCGTGGAGGAGATCCTCCCCTGCCACGTGCAGGTGAGCTACACCTTCACCCGCCTGACCTGGGAGGGGCTGGAGGCCCGCTTCCCCCACTGGGAAAGGCTGGAAGGGGAGGGGACCACTTGGCAGGACTTAGAAAAGCAGACCCCTTGAGGCAGAGGGGAAACCACCACAACAGGTTGTTAAGGCGGGGGAAACGGGGCCTAAATTTTGTGCAATTATTTATTTGCTTTTTCTTGACGAAGGCTGGGCGGGGTGCTATCATGTGGATGTTGCGAAAACGAGGGTACACCATGTTGTGCCAGCTGATAAGAAAAACCACAAGATAGTGGTTCGCCCATAGAGAGAACAGCCCCGAAGAAGGAGGAGGAAGACGCATGGTTCTGCAGATCCGCAAGCGTGACGGACGCTTGGTCCCGTTCCATGAAAATAAGATCGCCGAGGCCATCAACAAGGCCTTTGAAGCAACCTATAAACCCGGCTACCACGACGTGGCCGCCCGTCTGGCCCACGAGGTGGCGTCCATCCTGGAGGTGGAAGGCGGCCGCTGCCCCGATGTGGAGCACATCCAGGACCTGGTGGAGCGGGTCCTCATGGACAACGGCTACATCCAAACGGCCAAGTCCTACATTCTCTACCGCTCCGAGCGCAGCCGCGCCCGGGAGATGAACACCCGCCTCATGAAGATCTACGAGGACATCACCTTCTCCTCCGCCAAGGACAGCGACATCAAGCGGGAGAACGCCAACATCGACGGCGACACGGCCATGGGCACCATGCTCAAGTACGGCAGTGAGGGCTCCAAGCAGTTCTACCAGATGTTCGTCATGAAGCCGGATCACGCCTTCGCCCACCAGAACGGCGACATCCACATCCACGACATGGACTTCGCCCCCATGGGCACCACCACCTGCACCCAGATCGACCTGATCAAGCTCTTCGAGAACGGCTTCTCCACTGGTCACGGCACCCTGCGGGAGCCCAACGATATCTACTCCTACACCGCCCTGGCCTGCATCGCCGTCCAGTCCAACCAGAACGACCAGCACGGCGGCCAGTCCATCGTGAACTTCGACTACAGCATGGCCATCGGCGTGCGCAAGACCTTCAAGCGCATCTATCGCCAGAACCTGGCCCGTGCCCTGATGCTCCTGGCCGGGCAGGAGGACCCCGAGTCCGCCATCAAGGCCCACCTGGCCCAGTTAGAGGCCGACACCGGCCTCTGCCCCAAGCTGGAGGACTGCGAGGCCTTCTTCCAGGCGGAGCGGCCCTTCCTCATGGAGACCTACGGCCTGGACGAGGCCAAGGCCAAGCAGTGCCAAGAGTTCGCCCACTACCGGGCCGTGAAGGAGACCGACCGGGCCACCTTCCAGGCCATGGAGGCTCTCATCCACAACCTGAACACCATGCACTCCCGGGCCGGGGCACAGACCCCCTTCTCCTCCATCAACTACGGTATGGACACCAGCCCCGAGGGCCGCATGGTCATGAAGAACATCATGCTCACCACCGAGGCCGGTCTGGGCAGCGGGGAGACCCCCATCTTCCCCATCCAGATCTTCCGGGTGAAGGAAGGGGTCAACTACAACCCCGGCGAGCCCAACTATGATCTGTTCCAGCTGGCCATCCGCTGCTCGGCCAAGCGGCTCTTCCCTAACTTCTCCTTTGTGGACGCGCCCTTCAACCTGCAGTACTACAAGCCCGGCCATCCCGAGACGGAGATCGCCTACATGGGCTGCCGCACCAGAGTCATCGGCAATATCCACGACCCCGAGCGGGAGATCTGCAACGGCCGCGGCAACCTGTCCTTCACCACCATCAACCTGCCCCGCCTGGGCATCCAGGCCAAGGGCGACCTGAACGTCTTCTTCGACAGTCTGGACCGGATGCTGGACCTGGCTGTGGAGCAGCTGCTGGAGCGGTTCGAGTTCCAGTGCCGCAAGAAGGTGAAGAACGCCCCCTTCCTTATGGGCCAGGGCGTGTGGATCGACTCCGACCAGCTGGACTGGGAGGACGAGGTCCGGGAGGTCCTGAAGCACGGCACCCTGTCCGTGGGCTTCATCGGCCTGGCCGAGACCCTGAAGGCCCTCATCGGCGAACACCACGGCCAGAGCGAGAAGGCCCGCATCCTGGGCCGGGAGATCGTGGGCCACATGCGCGCCCGGATGGATGCCGAGAGCGAGAAGCGGCAGCTGAACTTCTCCCTGCTGGCCACCCCCGCAGAGGGGCTGTCCGGCCGG
>CAYNZG010000249.1:0-2591 GCA_964401525.1 uncultured Ruminiclostridium sp. | reverse complement strand
GTCATAGACCGCCTTCCCCTCTCCGTGGGAGCGGATGATGACCCCGCAGCCCGGGGGCACCTGGTCGATGTCGGACACACAGCCCACCCCCTGGGCGGCCAGATCCTCGATGACATTGTCGTTGTGGATGACCGGGCCCAGCATCACATAGGGCTCCCCGCTGGCAGCGATCTTCTGGGCCAGCTCCACTGCCCGGCGCACGCCGAAGCAGAACCCGGCGGACTTGGCCAGGATGACCTCCCTCATGACTGACCCTCCCCCAGGGCACGGATCTTATCCATGAGGACCTCCGTGGCCGCCTGGTAATCCTCGGTGGTCGCCTTCCGGTCCTCGGTAAAGGGCAGATAGGGCTGCCCGATGTGGATCTTCACCCGGGTGAACAGGCCCCGCTGACCGGAGATATGCACCGGCAGGATGGGGACCTTGGACCGAATGGCCATCATGGCCGCGCCGGTCTTGCCCTCCCCCATCTCCTCGTTGCGGGTGCCCTCCGGGAAGATAAGGAGCTTGCCCCCGTCCTTCAGGGTCTTCAGGGCGGACTTGATGGCTCCCACGTCGGACTTGCCCCGCTTGACCCAGATGAGGAAGCCGAACCAGTGCAGCAGGGGACCCACCACCGGCCAGTGGCGCAGCTCCTCCTTGGCCATGATGTTCACCTGCTCCCGGCCGGGAAAGGAGGTGACGATATAGAAAGGGTCGCTGTTGTGGACGTGGTTGGCGCAGATCAGGGCCGGTCCCTCCGGGAAGTTCTCCCGGCCGATGACCTGGGTCGGCCGCCAAAAAGTGGCCAGTCCCATGAAGGCCTTGCCCAGGCCGTGGGCGATGCGATATTTGTTCAAAGCTTCAGCCTCTCTTTCACGATGGACCGCAGCAGGTCCATGCTCTGGTCCAGGTCCAGGCTGGAGGTGTCTGCCAGGACGGCATCCTCCGCCTGTTTCAGGGGGGCCGTCTCCCGGTGGGTGTCGGCATAGTCCCGCTGGATGATCTCCTGGGTCACCTGCTCCAGGGGGATGCTCTG
Organism: uncultured Ruminiclostridium sp.; assembly: GCA_964401525.1. GTDB lineage: Bacteria > Bacillota > Clostridia > Oscillospirales > Oscillospiraceae > Evtepia. Next base: position 1,573 of record CAYNZG010000249.1, on the reverse strand, counting down.
GCCCTTTTCCTCCAGCTCCCGATAACGCCGCTGGGCCCGGGCCTCCACCGAGGCGGTGAGGAAGATCTTCAGGTCTGCATCCGGCAGGACCACCGTGCCGATGTCACGGCCGTCCATGATGACGCTGTGCTCCCGGGCCATGGCCCGCTGCATCTCTAACAGATAGGCCCTCACCCCGGGGATGGGCGAGACCTGGGAGGCATAACGGGAGACCTCGTTCTGCCGGATGGCCCTGGTCACATCCTCCCCGTTGAGGAGCATATGCTGGAGGCCGTCCTCCCCATATTCCATGGCGATGCGGATGGTCTCCAGGCAGGGCAGCACCTCCGCCTCCTTGCTGCAGTCTCCCCCCTGGCGGGCCACATACAGGCCCACCGTCCGATAGATGGCCCCGGTATCCACATAGAAAAATCCCAATTCGGCCGCCAGGGCCTTGGCCAGGGTGCTCTTTCCGGCCCCGGAGGGGCCGTCGATGGCGATGCTGTAGGTCTTCATACTGCTTCCTCCTCCACATAACGTGCGGCACTCTCCCCGGCCACCCGGCCGGTGCACCAGGCGATCTGAAGATTGAACCCGCCGGTGTAGGCATCCACGTCGATGATCTCCCCCGCCAGGAACAGGCCGGGGGCCTTCTTGGACATCATGGTGCCGGGGTCGATCTCCCCGGTCTTCACACCGCCAGCGGTGATGATGGCATCCTTCACGGGCCGGGGACCGGCCACGGGGATGACGAACCGCTTCATGGTCTCCACCAGGCGGCGGCGCTGGCCCTTGGTCATGGTGTTCACAGGAAGATCCGGCGGGATCTCCGCCTTTTCGCACAGCAGAGGGATCATGAGCCGGGGAGCCAGCCCCTCCAGGAAGTTATGAAAAGCCTTGTTGGGGGCCTCTGCCACGTCCCGCAGGATGCGGGCCTCCAGCTTGGCCTCGTCCAGGGCAGGCTTCAGGTCGATGATAACGGTATAATGATCCTTCTCCCAGTTCCCGTGGGCGCTGGCGCTGAGCACCAGCGGGCCGGACAGGCCGAAGTGGGTGAAGAGCATCTCGCCCTGCTCCTGGAAGACGGTCTTTTTCTTCTGGTTTTTCAGGGTGAGGGTCACGTTTTTCAGGGAGAGGCCCTGCATCCGGGCGCAGGTGTCCCCCTCCTCCTGCAGCGGCACCAGAGAGGCGCGAGGGTTCACGATGGTATGCCCGGCTGCCTGGGCAAAGCGATAGCCGTCCCCGGTGGAGCCGGTGGCAGGATAGGACAGGCCGCCGGTGGCCAGGACCACCGCGCCTGCGGCCAGGGAGCCGTCCTCGGTCTGCACGCCGGTCACCTGTCCGTCCTCCAGGATCAGGCCGGTGGCCTTTCCCTGGCGGACAGTCACGCCCGCCTTTTTCAGGGCAAAAAAGAGACCGTCGATCACATCGGCAGCCCGGTCTGAACACGGAAAAACGCGTCCCCCCCGCTCGGTCTTCAGGGGGACGCCCAGTGCTTCAAAATATGCCATCACATCCGTCGGCGGGAACTTCGTCACCGCGCTGTAAAGGAACCGGCTGTTCCGGGGGATGTTGTTCAGCACCCCCTCCGGGG
>CAYNZG010000248.1:0-2613 GCA_964401525.1 uncultured Ruminiclostridium sp. | reverse complement strand
AACTGGGGCCGTGTCCTCTGCGCCATCGGCTACTCCGGGGCTGCGTTCGACCCCAAGGCCGTGGAAGTGAAGTTCCAGTCCAAGGCCGGGGAGCTGCTGGTCTGCGCCGGCGGTCAGGGCGTGGTCTTTGACGAGGACCAGGCCACCAAGGTCCTCTCCGAGGAGGAGGTCATCATCCTGGTGACCCTCACCGAGGGCGAGGCCGTCTGCTCCTGCTGGGGCTGCGACCTGACCTACGACTATGTGAAGATCAACGGCGACTACAGAAGCTGAGCCGCTTTGCGCACCAGGAGGGAAACAGATCCTATGGACATGAACAACTACATGGAGCGCTCCACCGCCCTGGTGGAGGCCCTTCCCTACATTCAGAAATACAACGGCAAGACCGTAGTCATCAAATACGGCGGCAACGCCATGGTCTCCGATGAGCTCCGCAGCGCCGTCATCAGCGACATCATCCTGCTGAACCTGGTCGGTGTCCGCGTGGTCATGGTCCACGGCGGCGGCCCGGAGATCGCCGATATGCTCAAGCGCGTGGGCAAGCAGTCCCATTTCGTGGACGGCCTGCGCTACACCGACGAGGAGACCATGGACATCGTCCAGCAGATCCTCTGCGGCAAGGTCAACAAGGACCTGGTCTCCATCATCAACAACCTGGGTGGCAAGGCCATCGGCCTGTGCGGCCTGGACGGGGCCCTGTTCCAGGCCAAGCAGCTGGACGAGAAGTACGGCCTGGTGGGCAAGATCGTGAAGGTCTGCCCCCAGGTGGTCAACGACTGCCTGCAGGACGGCTACATTCCCGTGGTCTCCACCGTGGCCCTGGGCATCGACAAAGACACCGCCTACAACATCAACGCCGACACCGCCGCCGCTGAGCTGGCCATCGCCCTGGGGGCGGAAAAGCTCATCCTGCTGACCGATGTCCGGGGCGTGCTCCAGGACCCCAAGGACGAGAGCACCCTCCTCCGCCAGATCCGCACCTCCGAGGTCCCGGCCCTCATGGCCAGCGGTGTCATCGGCGGCGGCATGATCCCCAAGATCGAGTGCTGCGTGAACGCCGTGGACCACGGTGTCCTGCGCACCCACATCTTAGACGGCCGGATGCCCCACTCCATCCTCTCCGAGATGCTCTCCCACCAGGGCGTGGGCACCATGATCTGGGAGTAAATCCGTTTTCATCCCCTATCCCAAGAAAGGGCGGTTTGACATGACCTTTGAAGAACTCAAGGCTATGGATGACACCTATGTCATGCATACCTACGCACGGTTCCCCGTGGACATCGACCACGGCGTGAACGCCACCCTCTACAGCCTGTCCGGCCGGGAGTATATCGACTTCACCAGCGGCATCGGGGTCAACTCCCTGGGCTGCGCCCACCCCCGCTGGGTCCAGGCCATCGCCGACCAGGCGGCCAAGCTGGGTCACATCTCCAACCTGTACTATATCCAGCCCTGTGCCACGCTGGCTAAGACCCTCTGTCAGCGGACCGGCATGGCCTGCGCCTTCTTCGGCAACTCCGGGGCCGAGGCCAACGAGGCCATGATCAAGACCGCCAGAAAGTACAGCTTTGACCGGTACGGCAAGGGCCGCAGCACCATCCTCACCCTGAACCGGTCCTTCCACGGCCGCACCATCACCACCCTCACCGCCACGGGCCAGCCCGCCTTCCACAACTACTTCTTCCCCCTGAACGAGGCCTTCCGCTATGCCGACCCCACCTGGGAGAGCCTGCAGGCGCAGGTGGGCGACGATGTCTGCGGCGTGATGCTGGAGCTCATCCAGGGCGAGGGCGGGGTCAATCCCCTGGACAAGGACTTCGTCCAGCAGGTCGCCCAGCTCTGCCAGGAGAAGGACTGGCTCCTGCTCATCGACGAGGTCCAGACGGGCATCGGCCGCACCGGCTCCCTCTTTGCCTTCCAGCAGTTCGGCATCCAGCCTGACGTGGTCTCCTTCGCCAAGGGGATCGCCGGAGGGATGCCCTTGGGCGGCATCCTGACCGGGGAGAAGTGCGCCGAGGTCCTCTCCCCCGGCACCCACGGTTCCACCTTCGGCGGCAATCCCATGTCCGCCGCTGCGGCCAACACCGTCCTGGAGGAGCTGGACGAAAAGATGCTGGCGGAGGTCGTCGCCAAGGGCGACTACCTGCGGTCCGGCCTCCAGGCTCTGGGCAGCCCGGAGCTGGGTGAGACCGTAGGCATGGGCCTCATGCTGGGGGTCGACGTGGTCGGGTCCCGCACCAACAAGGAGCTGGCCGCCCTGTTGGCAGAAAACGGCCTGCTCATCCTCACCGCCGGCAGTCGGCTACGCCTGCTGCCCCCCCTGACCATCACCAAGGAAGAAATGGACAAGGGCCTGGCCATCCTGCGCCAGACCCTGACAAAATAACCGAAACGAGGAGGAATCCCTGTGAAGAAAGACCTGCTGAAGCTGCTGGATCTGACCACCGAGGACATCCAGGAGATCCTGGACACCGCAGACCAGCTGAAAGAGATGAGAAAGAAGGGCATCCAGCACCCCTTCCTGGCCGGTAAGACCCTGGCCATGATCTTCGAGAAGAGCTCCACCCGCACCCGCGTCTCCTTCGAGACCGGCATGACCCAGATGGGCGGCCA
>CAYNZG010000247.1:0-2642 GCA_964401525.1 uncultured Ruminiclostridium sp. | reverse complement strand
GTGATATACAGCTTGCGGCCCAGCTTTTCGTTGGGCTCCAGCAGGGTCACCCGGGCGCCGGCCCGGCGGGCGGTGAGGGCGGCCATCATGCCCGCCGCTCCACCACCGATGACCACGACCTGGTGGTGACTCATTGATTCTCTTCCTCCATGCTGACGAACACGCCGTACTCCTCCCAGATATGCTCCAGGCGTTCAAAGTGGTTCACCACATCGGCCTTGCTCCGGGCGATGGCCACCAGCAGGGCATTGATGAGGCTCAGGGGAGCCACCAGGGAGTCCACGAAGGAAGCCATGTCGCTCTTGGCCAGCAGGACGTAGTCCGCTGCCTTCGCCATGGCGTTGGAGGCGCTGTCGGTGATGGCAATGACCTTGGAGCCGCGCTCGTGGGCAAAGTTGATGGCCCGGACCGTCCGGCGGGAGTACCGGGGGAAGGACAGGCCGATGGTCACGTCGCCCTCGCCCACCTGGACGATCTGGTCAAAGATCTCCTGGTTGGCGCTTTCGCCCACATGGACCACATTGTCGAACATCAGGCCGAAATAGAAGGACAAAAATCCGGCCAGAGAGCCGGAAGAACGGGTACCTAAAATGTAGATCTTTTTGGCGTTTACGATGGTCTCCACCGCGGCGTCGAAGCTCTCCCGGTCCAGCTCCTCCATGGTCATGCGGATCTTCTCCATGTCGGACTGCATCACGTTGGAGACCACGTCCTGGTTGCCGATCAGATCGTTTGAGACCTCGATGCGCTGGATGGAGGTGAGCTTGTTCCGGATCATCTCCTGCAGTGCCTTCTGCATGGCGGGGTAGCCATCGTATTTCAGTTCCGAGGCAAAGCGGACCACCGTGGATTCACTGACATGGACCGTTTTTCCCAGTTTGCTGGCCGTCATGAAGGCGGCCTTGTCATAAGAGCTCAGGATATAGTTTGCGATCAACTTCTGTCCCTTAGAAAAGGTGTTCATCTTGCTGCTGATCAGTGCTAAAATATCTTTCGCCATGAAATCGTCCTCTCCGATATTCTGCGGCCTCCCGCCGCTGTTTTTCGCTCCAGTTACGCCGAATGTCCAGATCTATGCGATCTGTCGGGCGGCCCGCCATTTTCGGCTGTTTCCCGTCATCTTTCTTGGTCATTATAGCGCAGCCCCGATTTTTTTGCAAGAAAAAAATCGGAGCCTTGCATGAGTTCAGTCACAGCAACTTATCCAATTCCGCCTCCGTCAGGGGCCGCCATTGGCCGGGCCGTAGGCTGCGGTCCAGGGGCAGCCGCCCCTCCCGCACCCGCTTCAGGCGGCGCACGGTCATGCCGCAGGCGGCGCACATCCGCCGGACCTGGCGGTTCTTTCCCTCGTGGATGACCACGGAGAGGACGGTCCGCTCCCCCTCCCGGCGGAGCTCCTTCACCCCGGCCGGACGCAGGGGCTGGCCGTCCAGGGTCATGGGCTGGGCCAGCTTCTCCAGGCCCCCCGGGGTGCAGCCGGTGACCCAGACCTGATACTCCTTTTCCACCTCATGGCGGGGATGGGTCAGGGTGTTGGTCAGGTCGCCGTCATCAGTGAGCAGCAGCAGCCCCTCGGAGTCCATGTCCAGCCGTCCCACCGGCCAGACCCGGGCGGGACAGTCGGCCACCAGCTGCGCCACGTTCTTCCGGCCTTTCTCATCGGACAGGGTGGTCACCACCCCCCGGGGCTTATAGAGCATCAGGACCGTGCGCCCTGCCGACCGGCTCACCGGTCGGCCGTCCAACGCGATGGTGTCCCGGTCCGGGTCGGCCCGGTCTCCCAGGGCAGCCACGGCCCCGTTCACCGTCACCCGGCCCGCGGTTATGTACTCCTCCGCCTTGCGGCGGGAACAGACCCCCGCCGCCGAGAGGATCTTTTGCAGTCGGTCCTCCATGCTATGCTTTCTCCTTTCCTTCCGCAAACTGTTTCAAAAAGCCCAGGGGGGAGTGGGCCGACGATGCCGAGAGCACGTCCTGCCGGGCCGTCTTCCCCCACACCAGCTCTGTGGTCCCGATGGGGGCCTCCCCCAGATAAAAGGTCAAAAGTCCGGCCTGCTCGCCCCGGGCCAGGGGCGCACGGGCGGTTTTGGGCAGCTCCACCCGGGCCTTCACCAGCTCCCCTTCCCGGACGGGATAGACCACCTTCGTCCGGGCCGCCACCGGGATCTGCCGCAGCAGACTTCCCTTCAGGGGGAGCCGCCGCAGGATCTCCCCCTCCTCGGTGAGTACCCGCAGGGGATAGGTCTCGAAGCCGTAGTCTAACAGGGCCTTGTGGTCAGCCCAGTCGTTGCCGTCGCAGAGGGTCACGCAGAGCAGCGTCTGCTCCCCCCGCCGGGCGCTGGACACTAAGGTCCGCCCGGCCTGCCGGGTGTAGCCCGTCTTCATGCCGGTGCAGCCGGGATACTGCCACAGCAGCTTATTGTGGTTGGTGAAGTTCCGCCCCTCTAAGGTGATGCTCCGGGTGGCCATGATCTCGGCCAGCACCGGCTCCTCCAGGCAGGCCTGGCCCAACCGGGCCATGTCCAGGGCGGTGGAATAGTGGTTTTCATCCCCCAGACCGTTGGGGTCCGAAAAATGGGTCCCCGTCATGCCCAGGTCCGCTGCCTTCCGGTTCATCCACCCCACGAAGGTCTCCACCTCTC
>CAYNZG010000246.1:0-2646 GCA_964401525.1 uncultured Ruminiclostridium sp. | reverse complement strand
TCATCGAAAAGCGGGTGAATCAGAAGGGGGTCGGCTTCGGCGCAGACGTGACCAGCAAGAAGGATCTGGAGGACCGCAACATCCTCAGCCAGATCCAGCCCCACGACCTGCTGAAGTTCGGCATCATCCCCGAGCTCATCGGCCGTCTGCCGGTGATCACGGCCCTGAACCCCCTGAACCGGGAGGACCTGGTGCGGATCCTGTCCGAACCCAAGAACGCTCTGGTCAAGCAGTACCGGAAGCTGCTGGAGTACGACATGGTGGACCTGGTCTTCGCCCCCGGCTCTCTGGAGGCCGTGGCAGACAAGTCCCTGGAGCGGGGCATCGGTGCCCGCGGCCTGCGGGCGGTCCTGGAGGAGGTCATGACACCCCTCATGTATGACATCCCCTCTGACGGGACCATCACCGAGGTGGACATCACCCCCGAGAGCGTGCGGGGGGAGGAGCCTCCCCGTCTCATCCGTGACCCGGACCGCGCCCCGCGGCCCCGTCTGGGCGCGGCAGCCCTGCGGGCCCAGAGCGGCGGCCAGGAGGACGAGATCGACTGAGCGGCACAGCCGCAGGAACCAACACACGGGCGGAGGGGAAACTCTCCGCCCGTTCTGATATCACGCATGATAGATGACATTTTTCACTGAAAGGAGTGGATTCCTTTGCCAGAGGAAGCAAAGACCCCGCTGGTCACCCTGCCCGCCCTGGCGCTGCGGGGCCTGACCGTGTATCCCAAGATGATGGTCCACTTTGACGCAGGCCGGGAGGTCTCCGTCAAGGCGGTGGAGGAGGCTATGTCCTCCAACCAGCCCATCTTCCTGGTGGCCCAGAAGGACATCCGGGTGGATTCCCCCGACAAGGACCAGCTCTTCGCCGTGGGCACTGTGTCCGTGGTGCGGCAGATCCTGCGCCTGCCCGGCAAGTCCATCCGGGTCATGGTGGAGGGCCAGTACCGGGCCCGGCTGGACAGCCTGACCCAGACCGAGCCCTTCCTGGTGGCCGAGGTGGAGCCCCTGGAGGAGGTGGCCGTGGAGGGCAAGGCCAACGGCCTGAAGGCCGAGGCGGCCATCCGCCAGTCCTACGAGCTGTTCGACCGCTACGCAGACCTGACCCCCAAGAGCACCTCGCCGGATATGCTCCTGAACATCATGGCCAGCGAGGACCCCGGCTATATCGCGGACTTCATCGCCCAGAACGTGTCCATGCGGGTGCTGGATAAGCAGGCCATCCTGGACGAGCTGCGCCCCGTGCAGCGGCTGAGCAAGATGAATCAGCTCCTCCACCGGGAGGTGGAGGTCCTGGAGATGGAGCAGAGCATCCAGCGCCGAGTCCAGGAGAACATGACCCAGAACCAGAAGGATGCCTTCCTGCGGGAGCAGGTCCGGGTCATCCAGGAGGAGCTGGGGGAGGACGGCGACAGCGAGATCGCCGTCTACCGCAAGAAGATCGCCGCCGCCAAGCTGCCGGAAGAGGTGGAGCAGAAGCTCCTCAAGGAGGTGGCCCACCTGGAGAAGCAGCCCTTCGGCTCGGCGGAGGCATCCGTGCTGCGGAACTATCTGGATGTCTGCCTGGAGCTGCCCTGGACCAAGAAGTCCAAGGAGCGACTGAATGTCCAGGCTGCTCGGAAGATCCTGGATGCCGACCACTTTGGCCTGGACGAGGTGAAGGAGCGCATCCTAGAGTTCTTAGCGGTGAAGCAGCTGGCCCCCGACCTGCGGGGGCAGATCATCTGCCTGGTGGGTCCCCCCGGCGTGGGCAAGACCTCCATCGGCATGTCCATGGCCAAAGCCATGAACCGGAAGCTGGCCCGCATCTCCCTGGGCGGTGTCCACGACGAGGCTGAGATCCGGGGCCACCGGAAGACCTATGTGGGGGCTATGCCCGGCCGCATCATCAACGCCCTGCGGCAGGCCGGGACCAAGAACCCCCTGCTGCTGCTGGACGAGATCGACAAGCTGGGCAGCGACATGCGGGGCGACCCCGGCGCAGCCCTGCTGGAGGTCCTGGACAGCGAGCAGAACGGCACCTTCCGGGACCACTTCGTGGAGTTGCCCTTCGACCTGTCCGACGTGATCTTCATCACCACCGCCAACAGCACCTCCACCATCCCCAAGCCCCTGCTGGACCGCATGGAGGTCATCGAGGTGCCCAGCTACACCGACGAGGAAAAGCTGCAGATCGCCCGGAACCACCTGCTGCCCAAGCAGCTCAAGCGGCACGGCCTGCGCAAGACCCAGCTGAAGCTCACCGACGACGCCATCCGGGAGATGATCGTCTCCTACACCCGGGAGTCCGGCGTCCGTATCCTGGAGCGGGAGATGGGTGCCCTCTGCCGGAAGGCCGCCATGCACATCGTCTCCGACGGCGTGAAGAGCGTCCATGTCACCGGGGACACCTTGGAGAGCTACCTGGGTCCCCGGAAGTACTACCCCGAAAAGAACGGCCTGGAGAACCAGGTGGGCCTGGTCAACGGCCTGGCCTGGACCTCCGTGGGCGGCACCCTGCTGGAGGTGGAGGTCAACGTGCTGGACGGCTCCGGCAAGATCGAGATCACCGGCAACCTGGGCAAGGTCATGCAGGAGTCCGCCAAGGCGGCCTTCTCCTACCTCCGCAGCCGGGCCGTGCAGTTAGGCATCGAGGCCAACTTCTATAAGG
>CAYNZG010000245.1:0-2649 GCA_964401525.1 uncultured Ruminiclostridium sp. | reverse complement strand
ATGGAGATTTGAGAATTGTGGATTCTCTCGCAAGAAATTTGAGTAATGGGTATCTTTATGTTAAGTAGCAATTTACGGCGATAAGGGTGCTACATATCTACGAGGAAAAATGAAGATGGATTTGCCGAAAAAGATAGCAGACAATATGGATCAGATCACGGTTCAGAAAGTATGGAATACATTTCTTCCAGAACAGCAGGAAAAATTCCAGGAACGGATATACCAGTATGAGCAAGATGTAAATCGAGGCGGTACAGAACCCGAAATTGCAGCGGCCAACCGAGGACTGATGATTGTGAATGGAAGTCCTGTACCAAAAGAAGTTGTCGCTCGACGGGATGCAATGCGGAATTGTGTTTCCGAACTGCTGACTTTGGGGAACAGTTGGGGCGGTCGGGCAGAACACGGCGAAGAAAAACTGACCCAGGAGAAGGTCTTTACCGAACTGTTTACGCCGCCATACGGCAACTGCGAGGAGAAAACAGGACAGGTTTATTGGAGCAATTGGTGTTCCACCAATATGGAGTATAGCTTTATCTGGTTTGAAAAACAGGATAACATGTGGCATGCACATAGCGATGTGAGCATGGGCGGCATTCGAATCAAGAAAGACACACCCCTGCCTGATGCGACAGACAAGAACATTACCCGGTGTCTCGAACTGGATTCGGCGGGATAGTTGCGGTGAGGTCACCTTGTATCATCGGATAGAAGAAAAAGGTTCCACTGACGAGCATCATATTATCTATACCATCGATCCCCGCAACGGTGCACTGTATTACTACGAGGGATTCCCGTGGAATCGCGCCGCTCCGGAAGAAGCACGTCCGGCAACCTACGCGGAACTGGCGCAAACAGATTCCCGCTATACGGGCATGACGATCCAAAACTGGGAGAAGTATCTGCCTAAATAAGTAATTTGCGGAGGAAAAGTAATACGATGTGGGGCTACTTTTTGCCGAAAAATGTTGTCCCTAATGACAATCATTCGTGAGCGGCAGTCCGATCATGCAGGATGGGAAACTTATCGGTGCGGTGACGCATGTGTTAGTCAACGACCCAATCAAGGACTACGGTATCTTCCTCGAGAATATGCTGGCAGCAGCGGGATAAACGAAACGCCAGAGGCGAAAGCCTCTGGCGTTTTCTATTGGGTGTGCTATAATGAGTGTATTCAATCGAATTTAGCGAGGTGTGTATGATCATGAGAAGAAAAGACAGAGAAGTTACGGATCCTCTGCGAGTTGCAGATATTATAAGTCGATGCACCTGCTGCAGGCTCGGCTTTTACGATGACGGAGAAGTATACATCGTTCCATTGAATTTTGGGTATGAGAGAGAGGATGATACTTATGTTTTTTATTTTCATGGGGCGAAAGAGGGACGAAAGTTCGAGCTGATCCAAAAGAGTCCTGATGTGGGTTTTGAGATGGATACAAACTATGCACTCATGACGGCGGATCTTGCCTGCAACTATTCCACACAGTATCAGAGCATCATTGGCAATGGTGTCTTGAGCATCGTGTCAGAGCCTGCGGAAAAGAAACTGGGACTGTCCTTGATCATGGAGCATAATACGGGAAAACGGGACTGGGAGCTTGATGAAAAAATGCTTAACACAGTCATCGTTTTCAAATTAGTGGTTTATAAGATGAGCTGCAAAGAGCATTGATCCCGTGTGGTACGCAGATAGGTGGAAAACCCAAACCTGCGGTCAGAACGCAACAGCGGGTTGCTTGTGCATTGGAGCCATCGGCGGCATAATAGGCTCGAGGTGATCCCATGAAAACAAAGGATATCATTCTGGAACTGAGGACGAAACACGCGCTGTCCCAGGAAGACCTGGCAGAAAAAGTGTTCGTGACCCGGCAAGCGGTCTCCCGCTGGGAGACCGGCGAGACGACCCCCAACACCGAGACCTTAAAGCTGCTGTCAAAGCTGTTCGATGTTTCGATCAACACCCTCCTCGGCTCCCCCAGAAAGCTCATTTGCCAGTGCTGCGGGATGCCCCTGGAGGATGCGGTCCTCAGCAAGGAAAAGGACGGGGGGTTCAACGAAGCCTATTGCAAGTGGTGCTATGCCGACGGCGAATACCTGTACAGCGATATGGACGAGCTGATCGACATCTGCGTGAAGAATATGGTGAGCGAGGACCATTCGGAGGCGGAGGTCCGCGCCTATCTCAAAGAGACCCTTCCCACCCTGGACTACTGGAAGCGATATGATGAGCTGGGCGGCAGCGAGGCCTTTGAGGCCTTCAAACAAAGCCTGATCCAGGAGATCAACGGGCTGAACATCGAGGGGATGCCGAAGCTCACCAGACTCAACGCCCTGGTGGGCAGCTACATCAACCTGGAATACAGACTGCCGAACGGGAGAACGGTGAACTATCTGGATGACAACGCGACCTATCTGGGCAACCAATTGGAATGTGACTCAGAGGAGGACCGCTGCTTCGGCATCGCCGCCAACAGGGACTTCATCCTGATCTGCACCTACGGCGCAGACGGCGAGGACCCCGAGTTGCTCCTCTACAAGAAGAGGAGCGCGACCGATGGAATGAATTCTCTGACTACATTATGAATCTGTCTAACAATAAATATCCCCCGGCCAAGCCGGGGGTATTTCATATGCGGGCAAAGCCCTCTG
>CAYNZG010000244.1:0-2651 GCA_964401525.1 uncultured Ruminiclostridium sp. | reverse complement strand
GTGGACCAGGTGGATTTCGTGGAGGAATACTTCCCCGGGACCCCCATCGACTGATCGGAAAGTAAACAAACTAAAATCACCTTTCGACTTTCTTCTCCCTCTGTTGACATCCTATTTGATTTCTGATAGAATTGTTTCACTCTTCTATTTGGAATCAGGATTTTGAGTCATTCCAAAGCAAGACGCGACCGCTGGCAGCACCTTCCGCTCACCAGCTAAGGCCACACGGACAGCCGGGTCGAATGCCGAGTTCCGCATGTGCGGCGGCAACTTCTGTTGCCTTATTGATTGGGTTAGAAGCCCAAGTTTTATAAGTTGGTAACTTAAAACCATTGCTTTCGGGCATACAAACTTGTGAAATGATCAATAAGAGTAGTAAAAGTAAGTTTCTTTGCTATATAGACTCTCAACATCTTTGATTCCACGGTAGAGGCACCTCTATTAGTGGTTTCTGCAAGTGGCTGTATGCGCGAGCATAACAGCCACTTTTTTGTTTTTTGGAGGGATGTGCCCATGAAAAAGATCATCGAGCTGAAAAACATCACCAAGTCCTTTGACGGTGAACAGCCCGTCTTAGACCATATCAACTTAGATATTTACGACAACGAGTTCCTCACCCTGCTGGGGCCGTCCGGCTGCGGCAAGACCACCCTGCTGCGCCTCATCGGCGGCTTCGAGTCTCCGGACGAGGGCGATGTCATCTTCCTGGGGGACCGCATCAACGATGTGCCCCCCCACAAGCGTCATGTGAACACCGTGTTCCAGAAGTACGCCCTCTTCCCCCACCTGAACGTCTTTGAAAACGTGGCCTTCCCCCTCCGGGAGAAGAAGGTCCCCAAGGAGGAGATCGAGGAGCGGGTCCACGAGATGCTGGCCCTGGTGGCCCTGAAGGGCTTTGAAAAGCGCAGCGTCACCCGCCTCTCCGGCGGCCAGCAGCAGCGCGTGGCCATCGCCCGCGCCCTGGTGGCCCATCCCCGGGTCCTGCTGCTGGACGAGCCTCTGGGCGCGCTGGACCTGAAGCTCCGCAAGGACATGCAGGTGGAGCTGAAGAAGATCCAGAAGCAGACCGGCATCACCTTCATCTTCGTCACCCACGACCAGGAGGAGGCCCTGTCCATGTCCGACACGGTGGTGGTCATGTCCGAGGGCAAGATCCACCAGATCGGCACCCCTGTGGACATCTATAACGAGCCGCAGAACGCCTTCGTGGCCGACTTCATCGGCGAGAGCAACATCCTGGACGGCGTGATGCTGGAGGACTATAAGGTCCGCTTCTCCGGCCAGACTTTCCCCTGCCTGGACAAGGGCTTTGGCAGAAACGAGCAGGTGGACGTGGTGGTCCGTCCCGAGGACGTGGACTTCGTCCCCGTGGAGCAGGGCCAGCTCACCGGTGTGGTCACCTCCGTCACCTTCATGGGCGTGCACTACGAGATCATCGTGGATGTGGGCGGCTTCAAGTGGATGGTCCAGACCACCGACTTCGTGGATGTGGACGAGAAGATCGGCATCAAGCTGGAGCCCGATGCCATCCACATCATGAAGAAGTCCGAGTACTCCGATCTCTACGGCGACTACTCCTCCTTCTCCAACGAGCTGGATGAGCTCTCCGACGCAGAAGCAGAGGAGGACGAGGAATGAAGAACAAGCAGACCCGGGAAGCGCGGAGCATCGCCTGGGCTGACCACGCCGCCCTGGGACCCTACTCCCTGTGGGCCGTGATCTTCATCCTGGTGCCCCTGGCCTTCGTGGCCTACTACGCCTTCACCGACAACAACTTCCAGTTCACCCTGGAGAACATCCAGCGGTTCTTCACCGCCACCTCCCAGGTGATCCAGGCGGACGGCTCCACCCAGGAGGTCCGCACCTACCTGGTAATCTTCTGGCGGTCCCTGAAGCTGGCTGTCATCTCCACAGCCATCTGCCTGCTGCTGGCCTATCCCCTGGCCTACATCATGGCCCGGGCGGAGGCCAGGGTCCAGAAGACCTTCATGACCATCATCATGATCCCCATGTGGATGAACTTCCTCATCCGCACCTACGCCTGGATGACCATCCTCCAGGACACGGGCATCCTGAACAATTTCCTCTCCCTGATCCACCTGCCGGGGATCCACATCATCGGCACAGAGGCTGCCGTGGTCATCGGCATGGTCTATGACTACTTCCCCTACATGGTCCTGCCCCTGTTCTCCATCATGGCCAAGATGGACACCAAGCTCATCGAGGCCGCCCGGGACCTGGGCTGCAGCGGGGCCGGGGTCCTGCGCCGGGTGATCTGGCCCCTGAGCCTGCCCGGTGTCATCAACGGCGTCACCATGGTGCTCATCCCCTCCATCAGCACCTTCTACATCTCCCAGAAGCTGGGCGACGGCAAGTTCTTCCTCATCGGTGACGCCATCGAGGGCCAGTACGTAGCCAACAACCTGCACTTCGCCGCAGCCATGGCCTTCATCCTCATGGTCGTCCTGCTGGCCTGCATGGGGGTCATGCGGGTGCTTACCAACCGCCACACGGAAGGAGGAATGTGATCCATGAAAATGAAACCTCTGGCAAAGCTCTACACCGGCATCATTTTCCTCTTCCTCTTTGCCCCCATCCTCATCCTGCTGGTCTTTTCCTTCAACAGCAGCAACAGCCTGTCGGTCTTTGAG
>CAYNZG010000243.1:0-2651 GCA_964401525.1 uncultured Ruminiclostridium sp. | reverse complement strand
GCCGGGCCTTGCGCAGCTCCTTCTCCTTCAGCTTGGTCATGTCCTGCCCGGCCACGATCACCGAGCCGGAGGTGGGACGCTCCAGCAGGTTCATGCACCGGACCAGGGTGGACTTGCCTGCGCCGGACAGACCGATGATGCCGAAGATCTCGCCCTGTTGAATGTCCAGGTTGATGTCCTCCAGGGCGTGGACGGCGTTGGGTCCCGTCCCGAAGGTCTTGTTCAGATGCTGGATCTGAATGATCGAGTTCACGATTGGCTCACCTTACTTTCTCTCTCGTTTCAAATAAATAAAAAAGTCGTCCTTGCACTTTGTCAAGGACGACTGGATCAGCCGTGGTACCACCTTGGTTCGCGCGGCTCCTTGCGAAGCCGGCCTTATAGAGTGCCAACACACTCCTGCGCGATGACGGGCGCTCCCGTCGCAGCCTAACGGTCTCCCGGTCGGTGCGCGGCTCCGAGACCATCTTCTCCCAGCTCTTCTGCGTCCCTTTCCACCGGTGGGGACTCTCTGTGGCGTATCTTCTGGGATACTCTTCTCTTCCTTGCCTTTGCGTGTTCGATTGTACCACTTAATGTACGATAAAAAGGGGGACTTGTCAAGAGAATTTTCCGGAAAAAGGGGGAGGGTCACCACGCCCGCCGGGCGTACTGCCGCTCCGCCGCCTTCACCGAGGCCAGACTCAGCAAGGCCGCTGCCGCCAGGAAGACGGGGAGCAGGGCCGCCGCTGGGGCGGCGGAGACCGTCGTTAAAAAGTCAACCCCCACGGCCCCCAGGCAGGAGACGGCGGCGATGACCACCACCATGGCCAGCCGCCCCTTTTCCGCGCCCAGCCGGAACAGGATGGGGAAGTAGACCGCCTGGACCACCAGCAGCAGCCCAACCATGAGGGCGGGGATCCGCAGGGCCTCCCCGGTCAGGAGCGTTCCGGGGGAGAAGAGGGCCTTGCCCGCCAGATAGCACACCACCGCGAAGGCGGTGGCCAGCCAGCTGAACAGATAGCGGCTCAGGACCAGGTCCCGGGTGGAGAAGGGAAGCATGACCGCCAGGGCATCCCACTTGGCCCGCTCATCGTAGGCAAACAGGCTGATGGGCACCAGCAGCCCGGCGTAGGCGATGAAAAAGGCGTTCAGGTTCACGCTGATGCCGGGCATGGTGCAGAAGAGGACCACCAAAACAAGGACGAACTTCATCTGCGACCACAGGACGCAGAGATCTTTATACAGTAAGGCTTTCACGGTTCCGTGCCTCCTTCCTGGGCTAAAAACAGGATGATGTCTTCCAGGGTCGTGTGCTCCGTGACGAAGGAGCCGGGGATGCCGCTGCGGCGGACCAGGGCCTGGGCCCCATAGGGGGTGACCTTTTGGCCCATCACCGCCTCAGGATCCAGCTCCGCCAGTTGCTGGGCGGTGAGCTTCACCAGGGCATACTCCTCCAGGAGCCGGTCCTTCTCCTCGAAGAGCACCAGCTTCCCCCGGTGGAGGAAGGCGATGTAGTCGCAGAGCTTCTCCAGGTCGCTGACGATGTGGGAGGACAGGACGATGGTGTGGTCCTCCTCCCGGGTGAAGTCGTTGAAGACCTCTAAGATCTCCTCCCGGACCATGGGGTCCAGGCCGCTGGTGGCCTCGTCCAGCAGGAGGAGCTTGGCCCGGTGGGACAGGGCCACGGCGATGGCCAGCTTCATCTTCATGCCCCGGGAAAAGGTCTTGAAGGGTTTGTCTTCAGGGATGCGGAACCGGGTCAGATAGGCCGCGTACTGGCCGGGGTCCCAGCGGTCGTAGGTGTAGCCCATGGTCTTCCCCAAGGCGCGGGGGGTGATGGCCTCCGGGAAGCAGGCCTCGTCCAGGACCACGCCGATGTCCTGCTTGGTGGCTAGGAAGGCGGGGCTCTGGTTGTCGGTGCCCAGGACGGAGACCTGGCCGCCGTCCCGGGAGATGGCGTTCATGAGGAGCTTCAGGGTGGTGGACTTGCCCGCGCCGTTTTCCCCCACCAGCCCCAGGATACACCCGGCGGGCAGGGTGAAGGTGACATCGTGCAGGGTGAAGTCCCGGTAGGTCTTGGTGAGACCGCGGCAGTCGATGGCGTTCATTGGGGATCCCTCCTTGGTTCGTGGTCGTCGGCCAAAAGCCGGAGCATCCCGGTCAGGTCCTCTGTGGTGAGGCCGCACCCGGCGGCCAGGGTGAGGATCTGGCCCATGTGCTCCTCGATCTGGCGCAGGTAGCTCTCCCGGACCAGCGCGGTGTTCTTCTCTGCCACATAGCAGCCCTTGCCGGGGACGGTGTAGAGATACCCGGCCTTTTCCAGCTCGTCGTAGGCTCGCTTGGTGGTGATGACGCTGACCCGCAGGTCCTTGGCCAGGGCGCGGATGGAGGGCAGGCCCTCCCCGGGCCGCAGCTCCCCGGCCACGATGGCGTTTTTGATCTGGGTGCAGATCTGGTCGTAAATGGGCTTGTCGCCCACGTTGCTGATGAGGATGTTCATGGCGCACCATCCATTCTGTTTATGTACGGTATATACAGTATACACGCAAATGCACCCCCTGTCAAGGGGGCGCGTGCAGACTGGGAGATCATTTTTCTTACGACGGGGAGAGGGACCCTCTGGGTGGGTGCTGTGCCCTCCCGCAGGGCCCCCTTTTCTCCGGAGAAAA
>CAYNZG010000242.1:0-2677 GCA_964401525.1 uncultured Ruminiclostridium sp. | reverse complement strand
GAGATCGAGCTATGACACAACGATGCACCCCTGCACTGACGGCGAGGGGTGCATTCTCCTATCACTTCCCAAAGGAGGGATCCTATGAATCGCAAGCAAACCCGAATGCTGGTCCGCATCCTCTTCTCCGCCGGGATGCTGGTCCTGCTGGCGCTGCTCCCGGTCACCGGGCTGCTCCGGCTGGGACTGTACCTGGTGGTCTATGGGGTCATCGGGTACGATATTCTACGCAAGGCAGGGCTGGGCATCTGGAACCGCCAGGTCTTTGACGAAAACTTCCTGATGGCTGTGGCCACCATCGGAGCCTTCGCCCTGGCCATCTGGCAAGGTAACGGGGACTACACCGAGGCCATCGCCGTCATGCTGTTCTACCAGGTGGGTGAGCTGTTCCAGAGCTATGCCGTGGGCAAGAGCCGCCGGAACATCGCCTCCCTGATGGACATCCGCCCGGATTACGCCAACCTGGAAAAGGACGGCGCACTGGAGCAGGTGGACCCGGAGGAGGTGCCTGTGGGCACGGTCATCGTAGTCCAGCCCGGGGAGCGCATCCCCCTGGACGGCCTGATCCTGGACGGGACCTCCACCCTGAACACCAGCGCCCTCACCGGCGAGAGCCTCCCCCGGGATGTGCAGGCCGGGGACGAGGTGGTGAGCGGCTGCATCAACCTGACCGGGCTGCTCCGCATCCGGACCACCAAGCCCTTTGAGGAGTCCATCGTCTCCAAGATCCTGGAGCTGGTGGAGGAGTCCAGCTCCCACAAGTCCCGGTCCGAGCACTTCATCGCCCGCTTTGCCCGGGTCTATACCCCGGCGGTGTGTTACAGTGCTCTGGCTCTGGCCCTCCTGCCGCCCCTGGTGCGGCTGCTCTGCCTGGGGCTGGCTCCCCAGTGGGGCACCTGGCTCTATCGCGCCTTGACCTTCCTGGTCATCTCCTGCCCCTGCGCCCTGGTCATCTCCATCCCCCTGAGCTTCTTCGCCGGACTGGGCGGGGCCAGCAAGGAGGGCGTGCTCATCAAGGGCTCCAACTATTTGGAGACCCTCTCCCAGGTGAAGTATGTGGTCTTTGACAAGACCGGGACTCTCACCCAGGGGGTGTTTGCCGTGACCGGCATCCACCACAGCACCATGGCAGAGGCGCAGCTTTTGGAATACGCCGCGCTGGCCGAGTGCGCCTCCTCCCACCCCATCAGCAAGAGCTTGCAGAGGGCCTATGGCCGGGAGCCGGACCGCAGCCGGGTCACGGACATCCGGGAGATCAGCGGCGAGGGTGTCTGCGCCCAGGTGAATGGCCGCACCGTGCTGGCTGGAAACACCAAGCTGATGGATCGGTACCGTGTCCCCTGGCACGACTGCCACAGCGTGGGGACCATCATCCACTTAGCCATCGACGGGACCTACGCCGGGCACATCGTGATCTCCGATGTGGTCAAGCCCAACGCCGGGGAGGCCATCCGCCGCCTGAAGGCTGCTGGGATCCGGAAGACCATCCTGCTCACCGGGGACACCCAAAAAGTCGCCCGGCAGGTGGGCGCAGACCTGGGGCTGGACGAGGTCCACAGCGATCTGCTGCCCGCCGGCAAGGTGGCCCAGGTGGAGGCCCTCCTCCGGGCCAAGGCGGAGAAGGACAAGCTGGCCTTCGTGGGGGACGGCATCAACGACGCGCCCGTCCTGACCCGGGCGGACCTGGGCATCGCCATGGGGGCCATCGGCTCGGACGCCGCCATCGAGGCCGCCGATGTAGTCCTCATGGACGACGACCCCATGAAGATCGTCAAGGCCATCCGCATTTCCCAAAAATGCCTGCGCATCGTCCGGCAGAACATCATCTTTGCCCTGGTCATCAAGTTCGGCTGTCTGGCCCTGGGGGCCGTGGGCATCGCCAACATGTGGGTGGCCATCTTCGCCGATGTGGGCGTGATGATCTTAGCGGTCCTCAACGCCATCCGCGCCCTTCGGGTGCATCATCTGTAAGGCAGTACGCCCACGAGCGGTGCCTCCGGCAAGGCCCCATTTTCTCCGGAGAAAATGGGGAAAAGAGCGCCGGGGCTTCGCCCCTGGACCCCGTTGCGGTTGGAGATGCCCTGCAAGGCTGTGGGCCGTGTCTCTCCATCGTGCCTGCGGCTCTGCATCGGCAGGCTGTCCATGGCGCGCCCACCGGCTGGGCGCGCGGGAACGCAAGCGAAAACCTGCAAAGAAAAACCTCTGGGCTGATCAGTTCAGCTCAGAGGTTTTTGTCTGTCTTACGATAGCAGTATCACTTCTTCAAGCACTCGATCAAGGCTTCCTCGAAGAGATCCAGGCCCTTTTCCAGCTGCTCATCGGTGATGACCAGGGGGGCCAGGAAGCGGACCACCTGTCCCCACCGTCCGGCAGGCTCGATCATGAGGCCCCGCTGCACGCAGGCCTGGACCAGCGCCGTGACCAGGGGGCCGTTGGGCTGCTTGCTCTCCCGGTCCGTGACGAACTCCAGACCGATCATCGCGCCCAGGCCGCGGACATCGCCTAACACGTCGTACTTCTCCTGCCAGGCCTTGGCGCGGGCCGTGACGGTCTCCCCGATGGCACGGGCGCGGGCGGCCAGATCATCCCGCTCCATGATCGCGATGGTCTTCAGACCGGCGGCGCAGGCCAGGGGGTTGCCGCAGAAGGTACCGCCCACAGTGCCGCCGGGGATGGC
>CAYNZG010000241.1:0-2744 GCA_964401525.1 uncultured Ruminiclostridium sp. | reverse complement strand
TTTTGGGACCGACAGGGATTTTTTTCTGTCAGCGTGTATGTTTGCGGCCACCTTTTGGTTCAGATCCCCGGAATGATAGAAGGAGGTTTTGCTATGAACTACTTAGACGCGTTAACGCCCTATACCGCAGGCACCGAGCTCACCAGCTACCTGCCCGTGCCCCGCTATCTCTTCGCCATGGAGCTGTCCTCCACGGCCATGCTCCTGTACACCCTTCTGCTGGACCGAACCCAGCTCTCCCGCCGCAACGGCTGGAAGAACAGCGACGGCTGGGTCTACTGCATCTTCACCGTGGACGAGCTGAAGCGCACCCTGCGCAAGGGCCGCTCCACCATTCAGCTGCGCCTGCTGGAGCTGGAGGAGGCCGGGCTGCTGGTCCGCAGCCACCCTATTCCGGGCGCGGCCACCAATTACTTCCTCCGGGTGCCCAAGGCCAACGCCGTCACCGACGAGGACCCTTCCTTTTCTCCCTCGGTCCAAAAAATCGGGCCGGCCAAAAATATCGAACAGGGATGGTTGATTTTTCAGCGGGAGCGGTCCCAAAAACCGGCCCCTAATCAACCAACAGAATCAACCAAAGAACAAACCAACTCCTGGGATAGCCCGCGCGCGGAGCGGGTTTGGAAGGAGGATCCTTTTATCCCTGACCGGAACGGCTCTGCGCCGTCGGGCGGGTCAGCCCTTGCGGGCTTCGGCAACGAGGGCCGAGGCCCCCAGGCGCCCGACCCCGAGGTCCAGGAACTCCTGCGCCGTCTCCAAAGTGCGGATGCCGCCGGAGGCCTTCAGCCCCAGCCCCTCAGGGAGGTTCGCCAGGAGGAGCACCACGTCCTCCCGGGTGGCGCCCCCGGACCCGAAGCCGGTGGAGGTCTTCAGGAAGTCGGCACCGCCCTTCGCCACCACCTGGCAGAGCTTGACCTTCTCGGCGTCGGTGAGGAGGCAGGTCTCGATGATGACCTTCAGGGGGCGGCCCAGGCAGGCAGCCTTCACGCCCCGGATCTCCTCCACGATGGCGGACCACTTCCGCTCCTTGACCAGGCCCACGTGGAGGACCATGTCGATCTCGCTGGCCCCGTTCTCCACCGCGTCCTTGGTCTCGAAGATCTTGGCGGCGGGGGTCTGGGTGCCGTTGGGGAAGCCCACCACCGTGCAGATGCGCAGGTTCCCCTGGACGTAGTCGGCAGCGGCCTTCACATAGCAGGGCGGGATGCAGGCCGTGGCGCAGCCGAACTCCATGGCCTCGTCACAGAGGGTCTTGATCTGGTCCCAGGTGGCCTCGGGCTTCAAAAGGGTGTGATCCACCCGGCTGAGAATGGAAAAATGATCCATACAGATGCTCCTTTCAAGGGTCGTTGGGGTGCCTCACCGCAGGGAGAGGCTGTTGTTCAGCAGGAGAGAGGAGTAGAGGAAGAGGACATCCTGCCCATGGAAGTCCACATACTCCCCCAGGAGCTGGGAGGGCAGGTACCGCAGGTCCACCAGGGTGATGCGGGCATAGCTCCCCAGCAGCAGCGGGGTCAGGCTGCTGGCAAAGGAATCCCGGAACAGGATCAGCTCCCGGTCCGTGGTCGCGTCGGGATCTTCCACCACCAGCAACCCCTGGGCCCCGGAGAGAAACAGGTCGTAGGGGTCCCGGCCCCAGGCGGCGGCAAAGTCATAGACCAGCCCCGGGCTGAGGCCCCCCAACAGGTCACAGGCGGTGACGGAACAGGTCTCCGTCCAATTGTTAGTGATATATCCGAAATCGTCGCCGGGAAGGGGCAGCTCCGCCGCCCGGAGGTAATTGCCCCGGAAGTCTGTGGTGAAGCGGTGGGTCTGCCCGGTCTCCTCCGGCGGCGTGACCCCCATGGCCTCCGTCAGGAGGGCCACCACGGGGGCTAAGGTCTCCTGCCGCCAGTGGGCATCGGTGCGGTAGTAGTTATCCAGGGTCAGCACCCCGGACAGGTCGATGGGGGTCAGGAAGGGGGCCCGGTCCACCAGCCCCTCGGTGAGGGCGCGGTAGTCCAGGCTGGGCCGGTCCCCGGCCAGGAAGGCGTGCTTGCCGGGGATCACCGCCAGCCAGACCCGCCCCTGGGAGTCGGTGAGGCAGGTGTCATAGACCGACTGAAAGACCTGGGCGGCGTGGTCCAGCATGGCAGGCTCTAACTGCGGCTCCGCCTGGACCAGGTGGTCCCCCACCCGGTAGACCCCCTCCGGCTCGGTGCGGTCAAAGACCTCCAGGGCTGTCAGATCCTGGAGGGAGGTCCAGCCCCCTGTGAGCAGCACCATGGCCAGGGTGGCCAGAAGCAGAACGGCCCGCTTCATCAGTCCTCAAACTGGGCGGGGCACATGAGGAAGAAGACCTTGTCCCCGGACTGGGTCACCACCAGCTCGTCGGCCTCGGTGCAGACGTTCCAGCGGAGGTTGGCGGCGTTCTTCAGAGTCTGGCAGAAGGCTGCACCGTCGGTGCCGCTGTCCAGGGTGAAGATGTAGCCCAGGAAGGGGATGGTGCCGATGACGGGGCCGAAGAAGGCACCCTCGGCGAAGCCGGTGATCTCCGTGTTGCCAAAGCCGTTGAGCAGGCCGGGCTGGATGGTCTCGGCGGCGGGACCGAAGGGGATGATGGCGTTGCTGCCCATCCGCTCGGCCACCTGCAGGGCGGTGCCGGAGTGGTCCGCCTGGAAGGCGGCCTTCAGGGTCTGGCCCACGGTGGCGGACTGGCTGGGCTGGTCGGCGGGCTGCTGGGGCTGGGACTGGCTGGGCTGGTC
>CAYNZG010000240.1:0-2760 GCA_964401525.1 uncultured Ruminiclostridium sp. | reverse complement strand
GCCTACCTCCAGAACGCGGGCATCAAAGTGCGCTATATGCACCACGACATCGGCGCCATGGAGCGCATGGAGATCATCCGGGACCTGCGCCTGGGGGCCTTCGACGTGCTGGTGGGCATCAACCTCCTGCGGGAGGGGCTGGACATCCCGGAGGTCTCCTTAGTGGCCATTTTGGATGCCGACAAAGAGGGCTTCCTCCGGTCCGAGACCTCCCTCATCCAGACCATGGGCCGGGCCGCCCGGAACGCCGAGGGCCTGGTCATCCTCTACGCTGATGTCATCACCCCCTCCATGGCCGCCGCCATGGAGGAGACCCAGCGCCGCCGGGACATCCAGGATGCCTACAACCGGGCCCACGGCATCGTGCCCAAGACCATCGAGAAGTCCGTCCGGGACCTCATCGAGATCTCCCACACCCCCGACGGCGGCAAGAAGGGCAAGGGGGCCAAGGCCCTGTCTGCCCAGGAAAAGGCCGACCTCATCGCCAAGCTGGAGGCTGAGATGAAGGAGGCCAGCCGCCGCCTGGAGTTCGAATACGCCGCCATCCTCCGGGACCAGATCATCGAGCTGCGGGGGAAGAAAAACCAGGACTGAGGTGTTTCCCAAGCTGTTTCGATCTCAGGACCCCATTTCTTTCAAGAAATGGGGGAAAGAAGACCAGGGGACACCCCTTGACCTCGGGGAAGGGCTGCAATATCCTGCCAGGAGAGTCCCTTTTATCCCATGGTATTGGGTCCGTTGTCGATACGCAGTCCATGGCGCGCCCACCGGCTGGGCGCGCGGGGACGTGGGGGAGGACCGCAAAGGAAAATGGTTCCTCGATCCCAAAGCCTCCCCTGTGTAAGGGGAGGTGGCTTGGCCGTAGGCCAAGAGAGGGTGGCCTGGGCCATTACACAAGGGAGCCTTTGGGGCGTGATACCCTCAGACTTTCTGCGTCTCCCCTATCCTGCTAAATAAAACGAATGCCGCGAAGAGCGGCATCCCGAAAGGAGGCTCCCATCATGACTCTGCAGCACTTCTGCTCCCTGAAGGACTTGTTCTATCAGGCGCTCCGCTGGCCGGGCGGGGGCCATCGTTCCCGAACCTCTCCCCATCAAACCGAAGAAAGGAACGATCTGCATGAAAAAGAACTCCCCTGCTAACACCAATTACCTGGCCATGGCCTGCATCATGGGGGCCGCCGCCCTGTGGGGCTGCATCGGCATCTTCAACCGGGGCATCTCCGCCGCCGGGATCAGCGCCACCTCCATCGTCATGGTCCGCAACTTCGGGGCCTGCGTTCTGCTGGCCGTCCTGTTCCTGGTCACCGACCGCAGCGTCTTCCGGGTCCGGCTCCGGCACATGCCCATCTTCCTGTGCACGGGCCTCATCAGCATCCTGCTCTTCACCATCTGCTACTTCCAGAGCCAGCAGGTCTCCTCCCTGGCTGTGGCCGCCATCCTGCTCTACACCGCCCCCACCTTCGTGGTCATCCTGTCCGCCCTGTGCTTCCATGAGAAATTCACCCGGAAAAAGCTGGCCGCACTGGTCATCGCCTTCCTGGGCTGCACCTTCGTCACCGGCATCTGGAGCGGTGGCCTGAGCATCTCCGCCACCGGCCTGCTGCTGGGGCTGGGCAGCGGCTTCTTCTACGCCACCTACTCCATCTTCGGCCGCTTCGCCCTGCGGCATTACCAGCCCTTCACCGTGACCTTTTACACCTTCCTGGTGGCCGGTGGCGGCTCCCTGTTCCTGTGCAAGCCCGCCGACATGGTCACCATCGTCTCCGTCCCCAAGACCATCCTCCTCTCCCTGTGCCTGATCCTCTTCGGCACGGTCCTGCCCTACCTGTTCTACACCAAGGGCCTCAACGACCTGGGCGACAGCGGCAAGGCCTCCATCCTGGCCAGCGTGGAGCCGGTGGTGGCCGCCATCGCCGGGATCCTGGCCTTCGGCGAGCCCATGAACCTGGGGGTCATCCTGGGCCTGGTCTGCATCCTGATCTCCGTCTATATCCTGAGGTGATACCCATGGCAAAAGAAAAAGAAGAAAAAACCAACGTCATCCGCCTGCTGGAAGGGGCGGGCATCCCCTGCACCCACTACGCCCTGGACCTGCCCAAGGGCCAGGCCCCTGACGGGGTCACCGCCGCAGGGCTTCTGGGCCGGGAGCCGGACCAGGTCTTCAAGACCCTGGTGGCCGAAGGCCCCAAGGGGGAACACTTCGTGTATGTCATCCCCGTGGCCGAGACCCTGGACCTGAAAAAGGCCGCCCGGGCCGCCGGGGTGAAGTCCATCGCTATGCTCCCCCAGAAGAAGCTGCTCCCCCTCACCGGCTACGTCCACGGGGGCTGCTCCCCAGTGGGCATGAGCAAGACCTTCCCCACCTTCTTCGCGGAGGAGGTCATCCTGGTGGACACCATGGTCTGCTCCGCCGGAAAGGTCGGCCACCAGGTGGAGGTCCGCCCGGAGGACCTCATCGCCTTCGTGGGCGGGCAGATCGCCGACCTCACCGTCCAATGAATCCAGCTCTGACAGAAGGGACCCCGCTATGCAATCTCACATTTACGTCAAAGGCGCCCGCGCCAACAACCTGAAAAACATCGACATCTCCATCCCCCGGGACAAGCTGGTGGTGGTCACCGGCCTGTCCGGCTCCGGCAAGTCCTCCCTGGCCTTCGACACCATCTATGCCGAGGGCCAGCGGCGGTATGTGGAATCCCTGTCCTCCTACGCCCGGATGTTCCTTGGCCAGATGGAGAAGCCCGATGTGGACTATATC
>CAYNZG010000239.1:0-2763 GCA_964401525.1 uncultured Ruminiclostridium sp. | reverse complement strand
GACATCGCCAACCGGGTGCAGAAGTTCGTGGACTGCCGCACCAAGGATGTCTCCCGCCGGGAGCTGTACATCGTGGAGGGCGACTCCGCTCTGGGCTCGGTGAAGCTGGGCCGGGACGCGGAGTTCCAGGGCATCATGCCCGTCCGGGGCAAGATCCTCAACTGCCTGAAGGCCGACTACAGCAAGATCTTCAAGAGCGAGATCATCACCGACCTGCTGAAGGTGGTGGGCTGCGGCGTGGAGGTCACCGACAAGCACAACAAGGACCTCTCCCTCTTCAACCTGGATAACCTCCGCTGGAACAAGATCGTCATCTGCACCGATGCCGACGTGGACGGCTACCAGATCCGCACCCTCATCCTCACCATGCTCTGGCGGCTGACCCCCACCCTCATCGAAAAGGGCTATGTGTACATCGCCGAGTCTCCCCTCTACGAGATCTCCGCCGGGGGCAAGACCTGGTTCGCCTACACGGAGAAGGAAAAGGCCGAGGTCCTGGCCCAGCTGGAGGGCAAGAAGCCCCTCATCCAGCGGTCCAAGGGTCTGGGTGAGAACGACCCGGAGATGATGTGGATGACCACCATGAATCCCGACTCCCGTCGGCTCATCCGGGTGATGCCCACCGACGCAGAGGCCACCGCCCAGGTCTTCGACCTGCTGCTGGGGGAGAACGCCCAGGGGAGAAAAGAGCACATAGCCGAAAACGGCTACAAATATCTGGAGCTGGCGGACATCTCCTAAGTCCGCCTCTCCGCCGCCTGCTCCTATCCACCCCATGCGAAAAGGAGTGATCCCATGAAAAAACTGCTTTCCCTGCTGCTGGCCCTGGTGGAGGCCCTCTACGGCGACGAGGCCGCCCAAGTCCGCGGCAGCACCGTCACCTGGCAGGCCACCGGCCGGGACCTGGCTGATGCCATGGGCGGCAGCATGGAGCAGGACTCCACCGCCGTCCTGGATGGGTTCTCCCTGACCACCACCCTGGGCAAGGACGGCAGCACTCAGCTCGCCGGAAGCTGGAAGACCGACCTGGGCGGCACGGAGCTATCCATGGCCCTGCAGTCCGCCGGGACCCTCTCCGGCGGCTCCGGCAGCTTCTCCCTGGCCCTAAGCGACCTGTTCGCCCTGGACCTTCACATCAAGACCACCATCGAGACCGTCAGCACCCTGCCCGACCTGGACCTGCCCGCCGGGGCCGTGGTGGAGGACCTGGCCGTCGGATAACAGAAAGGATCCTGTCTTATGGATAACAAGCAAGCGCGAAAGACCGGCCGGACCATCATCTGCTGCGGCTGCGTGTTCATCATCCTGGCCCAGCTGTGGATCGGCCTGGCCTTCATCGCCGTGGGCCTGCTGTGCATGGCCGTGCTGGGCCGCTGCCCTCACTGCGGCCGTCAGCTCATCCTGCTGGCCCCCAGCGTGAAGCAGTGCCCCAAGTGTCACAAACCACTATAACCGCGGTGGGCTCCCTCATCCGAGGGAGCCTGCCTCGTCCTGTTCCAAAAACCATCCTGAGGTAACGAAACTATGGCAAAAAAGAAGAATCCGGCCCAGGGAAAGAAACGGGTGGACCCCACTGGCATCATGGGCCTGCAGGCCCAGGTCCTGGAGCAGCCCATCACCGACACCCTGGAAATCAACTATATGCCCTACGCCATGTCGGTCATCATTTCCCGGGCCATCCCGGAGATCGACGGCTTCAAGCCCTCCCACCGGAAGCTGCTGTACACCATGTACCAGATGAAGCTCCTCTCCGGCGGGCGGACCAAGTCGGCCAACGTGGTGGGGGCCACCATGAAGCTCAACCCCCACGGGGACGGGGCCATCTATGAGACCATGGTCCGCCTGTCCAGGGGCTACGGGGCCCTCCTGCACCCGCCGGTGGACTCCAAGGGCAACTTCGGCAAGGTCTACTCCCGGGACATGGCCTACGCCGCCTCCCGTTACACCGAGGTCAAGCTGGACGGCATCTGCGAGGAGCTGTTCAAGGACATCGACCGGAACGTGGTGGACTTCACCCCCAACTACGACGGCACCCTCACCGAGCCCACCCTGCTGCCCACCACCTTCCCCAACATCCTGGTCTCAGCCAACACGGGCATCGCCGTGGGCATGGCCTCCAACCTCTGCGGCTTCAACTTGGGGGAGGTCTGCGACGCCGCCGTGGCCCGCATCAAGGACCCGGAGGCCGACCTGCTCCAGGTGCTGAAGGCCCCCGACTTCCCCACTGGCGGCCAGCTCCTCTATGACCTGCGGGAGATGGACACCATCTACCGCACCGGCCGCGGCTCCTTCAAGGTCCGGGCCAAGTGGCGGTATGTGAAGGCGGAGAACCTCATCGAGATCTACGAGATCCCCTACACCACCACCGCCGAGGCCATCATCGACAAAGTCGCCGAGCTCATCAAGGCCGGGAAGATCCGGGAGATCTCCGACATGCGGGACGAGACCGACCTGTCCGGCCTGAAGCTGGCCATCGACCTCAAGCGGGGCACCGACCCGGACAAGCTCATGCAGAAGCTCTTCCGGGCCACCCCCCTCCAGGACTCCTTCCCCTGCAACTTCAACATCCTGGTGGACGGGATGCCCAAGGTCATGGGCGTGGGCGAGATCCTGGACCGCTGGACCCAGTGGCGGTCGGACTGCGTCCGCCGCTCTGCCCAGTTCACCCTGGAGCAGAAGAAGGACAAGCTCCACCTTCTCCGGGGCCTAGCGGCCATCTTGCTGGACATCGACAAGGCCATCGCCATCATCCGGGGCACCGAG
>CAYNZG010000238.1:0-2773 GCA_964401525.1 uncultured Ruminiclostridium sp. | reverse complement strand
CTTGAATGCCTTAGCATAAGCATCGAAGGGGATAGCCTTGGAAGGATCAACGACCTTGTCCCACTCCAGCATGATGGGCTCGATTTCCTTCTTAGCGAACTCGCCGATAATGTCGACCCACTTCTTCTGTTCTTCGTTCAGTAAACGCATGGTAATTACCTCCATAATAAAATTATGTCGAACGACAAATATGCGTCTGCCCGCATCGCTGCGAACAAACTAAAACACTGCCCTCTGCGGGGATCCGCATCGCGCAATTGTTCTCAAAAAATTATAGGATATAGCGCCGGGTCACGGAACTACAGAAAAAAATTTGCTGTAAGTTTCAAATCGTTTTTTCTTGTACAGTCCCACTAAACCACACCCTTATGATACTTCCTATTTTCAACAAATTAAATCGGACTAATTAACTAAATCCTCTTTTTTTGTACTACTATTTACTAGTGCAGGGGGAGTTTGCCGCCGCAGAAGTTCAGAACCGGTAGTCCGCATCGGCCAAAGGACGGATGACCCGCCGATAGGTCCTGAGCATATAGTACCCGGCCAGCAGCCCGGCCAGGACCTCTGCCAGGGGAAAAGCCACCCAGACCAGGCCCAGCTTGCCGGTGCAGGAGAAGGTCCAGGCCAGGGGGAGCACCAGCACCAGCTGGCGGAAAATGGCGATGCTCATGCTGAGCAGGCCCTTGCCCAGAGCCTGGAAGACAGAGGACACCACGATGGTGAAACCACCCACCAGGAAGCACAGACTCAGGGTGCGCAGGGCAGGCACGCCGATGGCCAGCATGGCCTCCGAGGCATCGAACAGGCCCAGCAGCTGGACTGGGAAGAGCTGGAAGACCGCCAGGGCCACCACCATGATGACCAGGGCCATGAGGATGGCCAGCTTGATGGTCTGGGTGATCCGCTCCGGCTTGCGGGCGCCGTAGTTATAGGCCACGATGGGGACCACGCCGTTGTTCATGCCGATGATGGGCAGGAAGGCGAAGCCCTGGAGCTTGAACCACACGCCGTAGACCACGGTGGCCAGCTCCGAGAAGGCCACCAGGATCTGGTTCAGGCCGAAGATGAGCACCGAGGGCACCGCCTGCATCAGGATGGAGGGCAGGCCCACGCTGTAGATCCGGCTGACCACCGGCAGCGCAGGGCGCAGACCCGCCAAAGAAAATTGCAGCTCGGGATTCTTTTTCAGGTTGAACCACACGCCCAGCGCCGTGCCGACCAGCTGGCTCAGGACCGTGGCGATGGCCGCACCGGCCACGCCCAGGGCGGGGCAGCCGAAGAGGCCAAAGATCAGGATGGGGTCCAGCACGATGTTCAGGGCCGCGCCGGAGAGCTGGATGACCATGCTGTAAAAGGTCTTCCCTGTGGCCTGCAGGAGGCGTGACAAAAGGACCTGCCCGAAGCAGCCCACAGAAAACAGGGTGATCCAGAAGAGGTAGTCACAGCCCAGCTGGATGATCTCCGGGTCGGTCACCTGCACGGAGAAGTAAAACCGTCCGCCCAGCAGCCCCAACAGGGCCACCACCAGGCTGCTCACGATACCCAAAAAGATGGCGTTGCCCGCCACCCGGTTGGCCTGGGCAAAGTGCTTTTCCCCCAGGTTTCGGGAGAGCAGCGCGTTGACACCCACGCCGGTGCCGGTGGCGATGCCGGTCATGAGATGCTGGACCGGATAGGCCAGGGATACGGCAGTCAGGGCGGCCTCCCCCACCCGGGCGACGAACATACTGTCCACCACGTTGTACAGGGCCTGGACCAGCATGGAGATGGTCATAGGCCCGGCCATGGTCAGCAGCAGCCGGGGGATAGGCAGGACACCCATGATATTTTCAGAGGTTTGCTGCGCCTCCATTCACCGGGCACCTCCCGGGAAGGCCTCCGCTGCCTGCTTCAGGACCTGGGCCGCGAAGTCCACGCCGTAGACGCTGCTGACAGCCAGATGATAGTGGCGGGCATCCCCCCACTTGTTCTGGGAGAAGTAGTTATAGAAGGCAGCGCGCTTCTTGTCCTTCTTCTTCACGAAGTCGACCATGTTGCCCGCTTCCTTTTCATAGACCTGCTTGGCCCGCTGGGCGCGGAACTCCGCCGGCGCGTGGACGAAGACGCTCAACAGGTCCTCCCGCTCCCGCAGGATGTAGTCGGCGCAGCGGCCCACGATGACGCAGGGCCCCTGGTCGGCCAGGCTGCGGATGATCTTGCTCTGGACCAGGAAGATCTGGTCGTTCATAGGCAGCTGCTGTGCCCCCATGTACAGGCCGTAGAGAAAGCTGGTGGATTTGATCTGCTCGGTCTTCTTGATGAACTCCTCCGACAGACCGCTCTCCTTTGCAGCCATGAGGATGAGCTGCTTGTCATAAAAAGGGATCCCCAGCTCCTTGGCCACCCGCTCGCCAATGGCGCGGCCGCCGGAGCCGTATTCTCTGGAAATGGTAATGACAGGAAGTTGACTCATGGGAATATCCTCCTTAAATGCCGTCAAATCATTGGAAAAGCCCACCAGACTTCCCAAAGGAAAGTCCCGTGGGCCTTTTCAATCGTTAGATGCAAGTGAGCCTATAAGCCGGGTTCTGTCTTCGACAGCCATCTATCTAGGCGCACCGTTGCCGGTGCGCTCCAGCCACCTCCTCGGGGAGACCGGGCCGGTCTCAACTCCCCTCCACGGTGTTGCTCCGGATAGAGTTTACAGCACCGGACGCTTCCACGCCGGCGGGTGAGCTCTTACCTCACCTTTCCACCCTTACCCAGACAGCGCTGGGCGGTATCTCTCTGTTGC
>CAYNZG010000237.1:0-2776 GCA_964401525.1 uncultured Ruminiclostridium sp. | reverse complement strand
ACACCATCGACCCGGCGCAGTTCCAGTCCAAGGGGCGTGCCACGCCCTTTGCCGGGTGGCAGGTGTATGGCCGCTGCGCCCTGACCGTGGCGCAGGGGCGCGTTGCGTGGAGCGACGGCACACTGCTGGAAAAGGAGGAGAGGGAATGAAGCAGACCACCATGACCATCGGGGAGAATACCCGTCTGGCAGAGGGGATCTATCGCCTTGTGCTGACGGGGGATACCTCCGCCATCACCGCGCCGGGGCAGTTTGTGAATCTGAAGCTCTCCGGCTTCTATCTGCGCCGCCCCATCTCCGTGTGCGACTGGGAGGACGGACGGCTGACGCTGATCTACAAGGTGCTGGGACACGGCACAGCGGCCATGACCGGCATGGTGCCGGGAACGGAGCTGGACGTGCTGACCGGCCTTGGCAACGGCTACGACACCTCACGCAGTGGGACGCACCCGCTGCTGGTGGGCGGCGGCGTGGGCATCCCGCCGCTGTATGGCCTGGCCCGCCGCCTTATGGCGGAGGGAAAGCATCCCGTGGCGGTGCTGGGCTACAACGGCGCATCGGATATCTTTCTGGCGGAGGATTTCCGGGCGCTGGGGGTGGAGACCGTCATCCTCACCGCCGACGGCAGTGCGGGCATAAAGGGACTTGTCACCGACGGGATGGATTCCGTTGCGGGCTATACCCACCTGTACACCTGCGGGCCGGAGGCCATGCTGCGGGCGGTATATGGCCGCTGCACCAGCGGCGGACAGTTCAGCTTTGAGGAGCGGATGGGCTGCGGCTTCGGCGCGTGTATGGGCTGCACCTGCAAGACGAAATACGGACACAAGCGCATCTGCAAGGATGGGCCTGTGCTGGAAAAGGAGGAGATCGTATGGTGAACACCGCTGTGACGCTCTGCGGCATTGAGCTGGACAACCCCATCATCCCCGCCAGCGGCACCTTTGGCTACGGGTACGAGTTTGCAGAGCTGTATGATATCAATTGTCTGGGCACCTTCTCCTTCAAGGGCACCACCCGTGATCCCCGCTACGGAAACCCCACGCCCCGCATTGCAGAGTACGCAGGCGGGCTTCTCAACGCGGTGGGGCTGCAAAATCCCGGTGTGGACGCGGTCATCGCAGAGGAACTGCCCAGACTTCAGAAGGTCTTTCATAAGCCGGTGATGGCCAACGTCAGCGGCTTTTCCGTGGAGGAGTACGCCGCCGTGTGCGAAAAGCTGGACGCTGAGGAACAGGTGGGCTGGCTGGAAGTGAACATCTCCTGCCCCAATGTCCACGGCGGCGGCGCGGCCTTTGGCGCTGACCCCAAGGCGGCGGCAGAGGTGACGCGGGCCGTCCGGGCGGTGACGAAAAAGCCCATTATTCTCAAGCTGTCCCCCACGGCGGCGGATATTGCGGCGGTGGCCCGTGCCTGTCAGGACGCGGGCGCGGACGGTGTGAGCCTGATCAACACCCTGCCGGGTATGCGCATCGACCTGCGGCGGAGAAAGCCGCTGCTGGCCAACGGCACCGGCGGCATGTCCGGCCCGGGAATGTTCCCGCTGGCGGTGCGGATGGTGTATCAGGTGTACGAAGCCGTCTCCATCCCCATCGTGGGCATGGGCGGCGTATCGTCGGCAGAGGATGTGATCGAGCTGATGCTGGCCGGTGCCACGGCGGTGGGCGTGGGCGCGGCGAACCTTGTAGAGCCCTTTGCCTGCAAGCGCATCGTGGAGGCGCTGCCGGAGACGATGGAACGGTATGGTATAAAAGATTTAAAGGAGATCATAGGAGGAGCACATCATGGGTAAGGACGTTATCATTGCGCTGGATTTTGACAGCGGAGAAAAGACGCTGGCGTTTCTCGACCGGTTCACGGAGGAAAAGCCCTTTGTAAAGATCGGCATGGAGCTGTTCTATGCCGAGGGGCCCGCCATCGTGCGGGCGATCCGGGCGCGGGGACATAAGATATTCCTCGACCTGAAGCTGCACGATATCCCCAACACGGTGAAAAAGGCCATGGCTGCCCTGTCCGCGCTGGATGTGGACATCGTGAACCTCCACGCCGCCGGAACAGAGGCCATGATGACCGCCGCGCTGGAGGGCCTTACCCGGCCTGACGGCACCCGCCCGCTGCTGATCGCCGTCACGCAGCTGACCTCCACCGATCAGGAGCGGATGGAGCGCGAGCTGTGGATCGAAAAGCCCATTGGCGACGTGGTGCTGCACTATGCCGAGAATACCGCCCGGGCAGGGCTGGACGGCGTGGTGTGCTCCCCGCTGGAGGCGGGCAGCATCCATGAGCGCTGCGGCGCGGGATTCCTGACCGTGACGCCCGGTGTCCGCTTCGCAGGCGGCGACGCAGGCGACCAGAAGCGTGTGACCACCCCCGCCCGCGCCCGCGAGCTGGGCTCGGACTATATCGTGGTGGGTCGCCCCATCACCCAGGCGGAGGATCCCGTGGCGGCCTATCGCCGGTGCAGAGCCGAGTTTTTGGGCTGACGCGGAAGTTGAAGGTTGGATATAAAGAACAGGAGGATATATATGGATATCAATATCAGCATTGCAAAGGGGCTGCTCTCCATCGGAGCGGTGTTCCTGCGGCCGCAGGAGCCCTTTACATGGGCCAGCGGCATCAAGAGCCCCATCTATTGTGACAACCGCCTGATCCTGACTGCACCGGCGGTGCGCGATCAGGTGGAGCGCGCCATCGCCGAGACGGTGCAGCGGGAGTATCCCGAGGCGGAGGTGCTGATGGGCACCGCCACGGCGGGCATCGCCCACGCCGCCATCGCC
>CAYNZG010000236.1:0-2811 GCA_964401525.1 uncultured Ruminiclostridium sp. | reverse complement strand
CGGGGCTTCGCCCCTGGACCCCGTTGAGGCAGGGGATACCCTGCGGAGAAGGGGCATTGGTCTCTATCCTTGCATACTTAAGAACAGGACCCGGCCATCGGCCGGGACCTGTTTTTTCTGCAAAGACCCCATTGTTTCTTGCCGGTCCGCTATAGTATAATGAAAAGGCTATTTTTTCTTTGTTATGGAGGGACCTATGCTCAGTCAGATCCTGGCCGTTGCCATTGCGGTCGTCATGCTTATCCTGGTCCTGGGGGGGAAGTATCCCCGGCATCTGGTCACGCTGTCCGCCGGTGGGGCGATGCTGGCCCTGCTGCTGGCCGCAGAGGGATCGGGGGGGCTGCTGGAGGCCCTCAGCGTGAACAGCTTTTTGAAGTTTCACTTTTGGTTCGCCCACATGGGCATCACCGAGTTCAACACCGGCATCAACTGGAGCACCGTGCTCTTCCTGCTGGGCATGATGATCATGGTGGAGGAGATGAGCGAGGCCGGATTCTTTGACTGGATCAGCCTGTGGCTGGCCCGGCGGGTCCGCTATCGGCCTCTGCCGCTGCTGCTGTGCTTCATGGTGCTTTCGGCCCTGTTGGCTATGTTCGTGGACAGCATCACCGTTATTCTATTTATGGTGGTCGCCACGGTCCGGCTGGCCCATTTCCTGCGGTTCGACCCGGTACCCTTAGTGCTGGCGGAGATCTTTGCCGCCAACCTGGGCGGTGCGGCCACCATGAGCGGCGACCCGCCCAACATCATCCTGGGCACCTCCCTGGGCCTGGGCTTCTGGGACTTTATCCGCAACAACGGCGTGATCTGCCTGGCCGGTCTGGTGGTGGTGCTGGTGTACTTCGCCTTCGTCTTCCGGACCAAGCTGGGGACGGGCGTGGGGGAGACGGCACCGGAACTGCTGGGGCTGGATCCCTGGGATGCTATCCCGGACCGGGAGAAGTTCCGGGCCAGCGTGCTGGTCTTTGCCGGGGTCATCCTGCTCATCATGACCCACACGGTCACGGGCCTCACCATGCCCACCATCGGAGTCATGGCGGCGACGGTCACCCTGGCCTGCACCAAGTATCCCAAGCGGCTGCTGCGCGCGGTGGACTGGGAGACCATCGGCTTCATCATCGGCCTGTTCCTGGTGGCCAGCGGTCTGGAGCAGACCCATGTGCTGGACGGCCTGGCCCAGATCCTGGCCGATCTCAGCGGGGGAGACCCGGTGAAAATGGTGATCCTCCTGGTCTGGTTCACCGCCCTCTGCTCGGCCTTTGTGGATAACGTGCCCCTGGCCACCATCATGGTGCCGGTGATCCTGTCTCTGTCCACCAGCCTGGGGATGGACCTGGAGACCATGGCCTGGAGCATGTCCAAGGGCACGGACATCGGCGGCATCGCTACCCCCATCGGGGCCTCGGCCAACGTGGCGGGTGTTGCTGCCGCTGCCCGGGAGGGCCACCCCATCCCCTGGCGGCGTTACTGCCGCTATATGATGCCCGCCGCCCTGCTGGTGCTGGTGTTGAGCATGCTATTGCTGCTGAACTTCCATTAAAATGATAAAAATACTGCACAGCCTGTGGAAAAAACAGGCTGTGCAGTATTTTTCTATCGGAAAAGGGTCATCGGATCCCCCAGGCGGGGCGGAGGGACTCCAGGTCCCGGACCAGCCCCTCTGGCATGGTCCGGTCACAGCCCAGGGTCCGCAGGTGGAGGGTCACCTGCGCCATCTGCTCCAGGCACTCCAGGCGGTAGTGGGCCTGCTCCATGGTCTCGCCCCAGGTGACGGCCCCGTGGTACTCCAGCAGCAGGGCACGGTAGTCCTGGCAGAAGGGGGCGACGCTGTCGGCCACGGCCGCCGACCCGGGCAGGGCGAAGGGGGCCACCGGCACCGACCCTAAGAAGACCACGGCCTCCTGAAGGACGGGCTTGTCTAAGGGAAGTCCGGCGCAGGCGAAGGCGGTGGCAGCGGGGGGATGGGCGTGGACCACCGCCCGCACGGCGGGGTTTTCCCGATAGATACGCAGATGCATCTTCGTCTCCGAGGAGGGCTTGCGGCTGCCCTCCAGCAGGTTCCCGTCCAGGTCCAGCTTCACCAGCATCTCCTGGGTCATGTCCCCCTTGCAGACCCCGGTGGGGGTCACCCACAGGGCGTTGTCTCCCACCCGGACGCTGAGGTTGCCGTCGTTGGCGGCCACCAGCCCCCGCTGGTAGATCTTTCTCCCGGCGGCCAGGATCGCCTCCTGGGCCTGCTCGTCGGTGGGATAGGGCACCATGGTCACCCCTCCTTTCCCCGGCCGAAGAGGGCGGCCAGACTCTCGGAGAAGGGGGGATAGCAGATGCCCTTCTCCGTGACGATGGCGGTGATGAGGTCATGGTCCGTCACGTCGAAGGCGGGGTTATAGCACTTCACCTCCGGCAGGGAGGAGGGCTGCGTAAAGAACTTGGACTTGATCTCCTCGCCGTCCCGCAGCTCGATGGGAATGTGGTCCCCGTCGGGGCAGGTGAAGTCGATGGTGGAGGAGGGACCCAGCACATAGAAGGGGATGCCGTAGTGCTTGGCCAGGATGGCCACCCCGGAGGTGCCGATCTTGTTGGCGGTGTCCCCGTTGCGGGCCACCCGGTCGCACCCCACGAAGCAGGCGTTGATCTTCCCCTCCTTCATGACCAGGCTGGCCATGTTGTCGCAGATGAGGGTGCAGTCGATGCCCGCCCGCTGCAGCTCGTAGGCGGTGAGGCGGGCACCCTGGAGGAGGGGGCGGGTCTCATCGCACCAGGCGTGGAGGGTGATGCCCTCCTCCTTGGCAAGAAAGAGGGGACCGAGAC
>CAYNZG010000235.1:0-2822 GCA_964401525.1 uncultured Ruminiclostridium sp. | reverse complement strand
GGATGTTGGCGGCGTTCATGGAGCCTTCCGCATCTCCGGCACCCACCAGGTTGTGGACCTCGTCGATGACCAGGATGATGCTGCCCAGCTTCTTGATCTCCTCGATGAGGCCCTTCATGCGGCTCTCGAACTGGCCACGGAACTGGGTCCCGGCCACCAGGGAAGTCAGGTCCAGCAGGTAGACTTCCTTGTTCTTCAGCTTATAGGGCACGTCGCCGGAGAAGATCTTCATGGCCAGACCCTCGGCAATGGCGGTCTTGCCCACGCCGGGCTCGCCGATGAGGCAGGGGTTGTTCTTCTGGCGGCGGTTCAGGATCTGGATGACCCGCTCCAGCTCCTGGTCCCGGCCGATCATCCGGTCCAGCTTACCCTCGGCGGCTTTGCGGGTCAGGGAGATGCAGTGATTTTCCAGGAACTTACGCTTGGTGCGGTTCTTGCCCTTTTCGTTCTGGCGGCCCTGGGCAGGACCCTCCGTCTGGGCGGGCTGTTCCGGCTCCTCCTCGCTGCTGGGCTTGTTCTGGTCGGGGTTGGCCAGGTTGCCCATCAGTTTATTCAAAAAGGGGAAGGTGGCGGTGCGGCCTTCCTCCTCGTCGTCCTCGTTGTTCTGGTCGGGGTCCATGGCGCTGCTCAGGTTGCCCATCAGACCTTCCAGGCTCTCTGCGCCGTCAAAGGCGGACATCATTTCCTTGGTCAGGCCCTCCAGGTCTTCGTCGCTCAGGCCCATCTTGTCGATCATGTCGGTGACCGGGCGGATGTTCAGCTCCCGGGCGCACTTGAGGCAGAGGCCTTCGTTGCGGCCCTCCTGGCCGGGGCCATCCAGACGGGTGATGTACACAACGGCCACATTTTTCTTGCAGCGGCTGCAAAGGGTGGGATTCATAGGCGTTCAACTCCTTCTTAAAGGGATCGATTGATCAGTATCATAACACGGGTTTGTGAATTAGGTGTGAATGTGATGGGAGAATGGTTCATCTTTGCAACAGGGTCGGCAGGAGGGGGAGCAAGTCATTTGCCAGCGTCAGGAACCGGCTTTCAGCGGCCACCTCCGGCGGGATCCATCCCAGCAGGGAGCACAGGATCCAGCGGGCCACCAGCAGGACAAGGATGCCCTTGCACAGGCCCAGCGCACCGCCCAGCAGCTTGTTGAGCAGGTTGAGACCCGGGAGCTTGGCAGCCAGGTGCAGGATGCGGCAGACCAGAGACCAGACCATCTGCGCCCCTAAGAACCCGGCTAAGAAGAGCTGGGCCTTCGCCGCCAGGTCAGCGGCGGCGGGGGAGAGGGACGCAGGGACCAGGGCGATGAGCTCCACGATGCTGGAGAGGGCCAGATACCAGCCGCCCACTAAGCCGACCACTGTGGCCAGCAGGGAGCAGAGGGTCAGCACCAGACCCCGGCGCAGACCGTGGGCCGCGAAGGAGACCAGGAGCAGCAGGATCACCACATCCAGCAGCAGGGAGGCGGTGACGGTCATGACGCGGCCTCCTCATTGGCGATCTGTGTGCCGGAAGGGAAGTAGAGGCTCACCGTGGCACTGCTGACCAGGGCCACGCTGCCGTCGTGATAGAGGGCGATGTTGCGGGTGCCCCGCTGGTTGGGCTCCGTGCGGTATTTGTGGAGCTTGTGGTCGGCGGTGATGATCTCGCTGGTGGTGAGCAGGGCCACGTCGCTGCCCTGAGCGGCCAGGGCGACGGTCTGCCCTTCCAGGGTCAGGCGGCCCTGCTCCTGTCCCACGCTGTCCACGGTGACCAAGGACCCGGCGCTGCCGGAGGAGGACCGGGACAGGAAGAGGGCAGCGAAGCCATCCCCCTGCAGGGTGCCCATCCGCAGGTACTGGCCCTGATAGTCGTAGCGGGCGGTGATGACACCGCTGGAATCCAGCAGGAGCAGGCTCTCATCCCCCAGGATCCAGCACTTGCCGTCGCTGAGGATGGAGAGGACAACGTTGGACCCCAGAGACAGGGTCTTGGTGGGCTCCTCCTTGGAGGAGAAGGTGTAGTAGAGCAGGGTGTTCTCAAAGGCTCCCTCAGCCTGGCCGGGGGAGATGAGGTAGACCCCGCGGCAGTCCGGCGTGACCACCGCGTCGGAAACATACCGGCTGGAGAGCCGGATGGACAGCACGGACTCAAAGGAGGGGTCATAGACCGTGACCACGGCCTTATAGCCGCTGACCTTGCTGGTGACCGCCACCCAGCCCTTGCCGTTGACGGTGGCGCAGATGATGGACTCCTCCGCAGGCAGCTCCAGCTCGTTCACCAGCTTGTCGCCCTGGACGACGGCCAGAGCCTGGCCGCCCACGTCATAGACCACGGCGTACTTCCCGGCGGCGTTCAGGGCGGGGGTGTCCATGCTCACGGACTTCTTCAGCTCCGCCGTGCCGTTGGGGGAGAACACCTGGATCTGAGTCTGGGTGCAGACCAGCAGGTGGTCGTCCAGGCCCAGGAACAGGCTGTTGGACTGGGCGTTGTGGGAGAAATCGTCCTTGCCCGAGGTGTAGGTGATCCGCCGCAGCAGGGAGGCGGCGTTGTCCTGGAAGACCGTGGCGGTCAGCAGCGCGAACAGGAGCACGGTTGCCACGATGAGCAGGATCACCCTCTGGCGGCGGGACAGGGTAGTTTTCAGGGTTTGCAGTTTGCTCATAACAAAGCCTCCGAATCAGGGAAGCTCCGGCACAGGATACCAGAGTTTGGTCATGTACAGGCCCTGGGGCGGGGCGGTGGGACCGGCATCGGTGCGGTTTTTGCTCTCCAACAGGGCGGGGATCGCGTCCGGCGCGATTTTGCCCTCGGAGGCATAGACGCAGGTGCCCACCATGGCCCGGACC
>CAYNZG010000234.1:0-2823 GCA_964401525.1 uncultured Ruminiclostridium sp. | reverse complement strand
GGTCATCACCGGCCTGTTCACGGGCCTGGTGGCCCAGACGGCCACGAAGCATCTGGACAAGCTCGGCCGGTGGGCCTGAGAAAAGGAGCGCATCCTGACGGGTGCGCTCCTTTTGTGTGCCTTCTGTGCTTGCTTTTTGCGGGGGTTTGTTATACTCTTGTCATATGAACGGCTGCGCCGCGCCTGCCCGGTTCGGCAGGTGCGCGCCCTGGAAAACCAAACGTTTGGAGGAGACCATGAAACATCTGTCGAGCCGCACCAAGACCGGCGTGAGGATCGTCCTTGCGATCATCCTGATCCTCTGCGCCCTGGCGGCCCTGTTTTTGCGTCAGGGAGAGGACATCGAGGATCTGACACCGGTGGCCGGCATCCTGGATGCCCGAGAAGCGAACTTTACCGATAGGATCTACAAGGTGGGGAACGACTGGGCCCACTACCCCCTGACCCTGGCCAGCACCGGGGCGGAGTTAGAGGGCCTCACCGCTACGCCCCATGACTCTGAGATCCCCTACGCCACCTATTGCCTGGAGCTACAGGTCCAGCCGGAGCAGTACCTGATGCTGGCGGGGTACTCCACGGATTACAGCACTCGGGTGTATCTCGACGGCGCCCTGGTCCGGGAGGTGGGCCGGGTGGCGGACAACGCGGAGGCATCGGAGCCGCGGATCGACTATATGCTCATCCCCATCTACACCGGGGAGGACGGGCAGGTGGAGATCGTGCTCCAGTATTCCAACTTTGTCCACAAGAGCGGCGGCCATGTGCCGGCCCTGTTCCTCTCCACGCCGGAGAACATCCAGCAGATGCAGGAGCGGCAGGACCTCTACGCCCTGACCCTCGGCGGCGGCCTGTGCCTGTTCGCGCTGTATTTCCTGCTGCTGGGTGCCGTGCAGGGACAGGTGGAATACAGCCTTCTGGCCCTGACCTGTGTGCTCATGGCCCTGCGGAACCAGAACTTTTATGTGGTGCACCTGCTGCCCGCAGACTATAACTGGGCCGTGGCCTACCGCTTCCTGGTGTGGATGTCACAGGTGCAGATCTTTGCCCTGCTGATGCTGCTGGCCAGCATTTATCGGCAGGCGGTGGGGAAGTGGGCCCCGCGGTGCTACACCGCCCTGTATGGCGTGCTGACTCTGCTGTGCTTTACCCTGCCCACCCAGGAGATCGCAGAGCTGACGGAGGTCAGCGAGTGGATCACCCTTCCCTTCCTGGCCTACCTGGTGTTCTGCCTGATCCGCCGGAGATCCATCCGGTTCCACCGGGAGGACACCCTGGTGCTGGGGTGCTATGTCCTGTTCGTGCTGGCCAGCGGCTATGAGGCGGAGTATAGCCAGATCATCATGGAGGTGACGCGGAACGGCACGGTCCCGCCCTTCATGCTGGCCTTCGTGCTGGTCCTGGCGGTGGCCATCGGTCTGCGGACCAACCGGCAGCAGGCCATCTGGCAGGAGAGCCGCCGCCAGCGGGATATGCTGGCCCAGCTGAACCAGCTCAAAAACGACTTTTTGCAGCAGATGGCCCACGAGCTGAAAACACCCCTGACAGTGATGAGCGGCTACGCTCAGCTCACCCGCTGGCAGATGGAGCAGGATGCCATCGACGAGAACAGCCATGACCACCTGCACACCATCTCCAAGGAGGCCCAGCGGCTGTCGGCCCTGGTGTCCCAGCTCATCCGGGTGGCCAACGGGGAGGGCAGGGACATCTCCATGGAGCCCATCTCCCTGGAGAAGCTCTTTGAGGACGCGGCCCAGGTCTGCGTCCCCCTGCTGGAGAAGAACGGGAACCGCCTGGTCTGCCAGGGCGGCAAGG
Organism: uncultured Ruminiclostridium sp.; assembly: GCA_964401525.1. Taxonomy (GTDB): domain Bacteria; phylum Bacillota; class Clostridia; order Oscillospirales; family Oscillospiraceae; genus Evtepia. Next base: position 1,011 of record CAYNZG010000234.1, on the reverse strand, counting down.
GAATCTGGCTCCTGGGGAACCACGGGATGCTTCTGCAGGTGCTGCTGAACCTGACCATCAACGCCAATAAGCACGCCGAGAACGGCGTTGTGACCTATTCCGCCGCCCCCGGCGAGCCGGGGAAGATCTGCCTGCGGGTGGAGGACACCGGCGAGGGCATCGCGGCGGAAGCCGTGCCCCACATTTTTGAAAAGGGCTACAGCACAGACGGCGGCAGCGGCATCGGGCTGTATGTCTGCCAGGACGTGGCAAAGCTCCACGGCGGCAGGCTGACCCTGGCGCGCACCGGTCCCGATGGGACCGCGTTCTGCATCGAACTGCTGGAAGCAAAGGAGGAAGCGTGATCATGCAGGGAACATCTGTGGTCCTCTTGGTGGAGGACAATCCGGATATCATGGAGATCAACGCCATGGCCCTCACCATGAAGGGCTATCAGGTGGTGCGTGCCGAGACGGTCCAGGACTGCTGGGAGCAGCTCCGCCTCCACAACGTGGGGGTGATCGTGTTGGACGTTCTGCTGCCCGACGGGGACGGCCTGCACCTCTGCCGGGAGATCAAGGAGCAGTACGATGTCCCTATCCTGTTCCTCAGCGCGCTGGGGGAGAAGCAGGACATCATCCAGGGGTTGTCTGCCGGAGGCGACGACTATCTGCCCAAGCCCTATGACCTGGACATCCTGGTGGCCCGGGTGGAGGCCCGGCTGCGGGAGGGGATGCACATCTACGAGCGCAAGCGGGTAGGCCCCCTGGAGCTGGACCTGCTTTCCGGGCGGGCTTATTGGGACGGGCGGGACCTGCTGCTCACCCAGAAGGAGTATTTCGTGGTGGCCTACCTGGCCAAGAACCGGGGCCGGGTGGTCCCGGCGGAGGAACTCTACGAGGCCGTGTGGAAGCAGCCCATGGCGGACAACCTCCAGACGCTGCGCATGACCATCTCCCGGCTTAAGCAGAAGCTGGGCAACGAGGAGGGCGGCGAGGTGACTATTTCGTCCTACCGCGGGAGTGGGTATTG
>CAYNZG010000233.1:0-2825 GCA_964401525.1 uncultured Ruminiclostridium sp. | reverse complement strand
GAGTGCACCCGCGCTCAGATCGTCACCTTCATTTATCGCTGCATGAAGTAAGCGGGAGCACCACACGCAGAACCATTTATTTCTTTGTAAGGAGGAGATCAAATGAAAAAGCGATTGTTCAGTATTTTGCTCAGTCTTGTGATGGTGGTGGGGCTGCTGCCCACCGCAGCGCTGGCGGCGGACAAGGTGGACATGTCCACCTATGAGGGCAAGCGCATCACCCATGTAGAGCTTACCGCGTATTATTATGGGGAGGGAGAACCCGGCACGTATACGGAGGACAGCTACACGAAATCGCGGGATATCATGGCGGGCGACACCGTACATCCCTACCAGATCCAGTTCGTCCCCACCAGCCTGACCTGGAAGCAGGGAAGCAATTCCGGCACGGTCGCGGTCAAGGAAAGCGGCAAAGGCAGCTGGCAGGATGCCATGACCGACCCCAGCAAGAGAGCCATGTTTCTGGATGCGGCCGGCAATCCATTCCCCATCTACACCTGGAAAGGCAGCTGCGTATTGGAATGGCAAAACGGCACATGGTCCAACGGCGCGCCCAAATGGGTGGCGGGAGACAGCCGGGATGTTAACTACTATGTTGAGGGCGAGTATCGATATCGACTGGCGTTCGTTGTTCTGGACAATTTGTTGAACGAGTACCGTGTCGACCCTAATGTAACGGCGACGGTCACATGGTATAACAGCGACGTCGAAAAAGAGAACTTCACGCTTGACCCGGTCGAAGGCCGCGGCATTTGCAACGAAGAGAATAGCTCGGAAGCCGGTTTCTTTTCCGCCTCCTTCACATCCAAGGCGGCCACCAAGTTGAAGATCGCCATGGCCGGTTCCGTTCCCAATGGTCATGTCGGCGAGGAGATCGAACCCATCTACATAGCAGAAAGAACCTTCGGCGGCAAAAAGCCCTATACATACCACAAAAAGACCACCCCCGGCGTGCAAACCGTCGACTGGATCACAGTCGATCCTGACGGCAAGCTTCACGGCACAAGACCTTCGGTGGAACAGGAAAAAGGAGGGCTGACTGTCGTGGTCACCGACGCGAACGGCGATACCGCTGAGCGCTGGTATTCTGTGGGCAAGACCATCAAGGAGTACAGGGAAATCCAGACCGTGGAGATCGGCGGCCTGTATCATCCGCATGTGGGCGACGACCCCGAACACAATCAGGCGTACTTTGTCCGCCTCAAGGATGCAAAAGGGAACGAGATCGACAAGGATACCTGCCCCCTCTACATATCTTCGATCATGTCCTACTGGGAGCAGAAGGACGGCAAGACTTGGAAAAAGGTCGAAGGCACCTTTGAAGCAGACAAAGAGTACAGATACGATTTCCAATTGCGCATCAACGGCGAAGACAACCGTGAAAAATTTGGCCTGGCCGAGAATCTGACGGTGACAATGCAGGGGCTTGACGGCGTGACCTTTGAACAGGGGAATCTTTATAGTGAGTCCACCTACGTGTTTACTCATATCCACTCTTCGTCGATGACCCCACTTCCTGCGGCGAACACGCTGACCGGCGCCATCAACTATGTCGGCGCGGCGCACTTCAACGAGCCCCTGAACGCGCGCGTGACCGGTCTGCCTGAGGGAATGAGCCAATATGACCCCAACCTCCACTGGCAGTGGCAGTATAGCTACACAAGCGGGGAAAGATGGACTAATTTCGATGATAAAACCAGCCGCAGCATTACCTTAACCGACGACTGGGCTCTTTTGAAGGGCAGCCTCATCCGCGTTGTGTGCTACAGCACCAACCCCAACTACGCCGGCACGATCTACGGCGCACCCCTCACCGTTGGGAAGGGCTGGAATATGGGCATCCCCGTGAAGCCAGTGATCGCGGTGCAAGCGGACGCGTCGCTTTATGAGAGCTACGGCGATCTTCTGGTCACAGAGGATAGCCGCAACACGGAAAAGCAGGAATACCGCTGGACTGACACACCCTCTATCGGCGAAAACGGCATTGCCAAGTGGCCGGAGACCGACTATCTTTCGGACAGGATTACCCTGTCGAAAGATTCGCTTACCCCCGGTAAGACCTACTACGTTTATACCCGCCTGAAGGAGACCAAAACCATGGAACCCGGCCGCATCCTCAGCGCGGCGGCATACACGGTGCCCACCGTCAGTGATTCGACCAATCCTGACATCTACGCCACCGACCTGATCTACCCCGCCTACGAAACCAAGACACCCACCATTTATCTGAAAAAGGGCGAGAGCATCAACGTGGAATACCAGCTCAACCCCAACAACGCCAACAAGAATCTGCCCCTGTGGAAGACTTCCTACACCAGTGTAGACGGCAAGAACGCTACCGCAGCTGTAACTGCCGACAGCACCGCCAAGACCCTGACCATCACGGCTGGGGAGAAAACGGGCAGGGTTTTTGTGCTCGCGTACAGGAACGAAGCGCGCACCGAACGGTGGTATAACGGCAGCGACCACAGCGCGGATGGCCGCCAGATCACCGTCGAGGTCTACGACCCAAACGACCTCGCCACGGTTCCCTTCCCCAACCTTTCCGTTGATCTGGGCGATGTGGATCTGTATGTGGGCGACACCTACACCGTGGACATGAACGCGATGAAGAATGCCCTTGACCTGCCCGCCGATGTGGACAAGAGCAAGTACCACTTCTCCGCCTATGTCAAAACGGGGGATGTCTTGACCGGTGCGCCCAATGTTGGCACCACCGCCCAGGATGGCAGCGTGACCATGGCCGGTAAGGTCATCACAGCAGAGAAGGCCGGTTCGGCCAGAGTGTACGTCTTTGCCCGGACGGACGAGACGGTGCCCACGAA
>CAYNZG010000232.1:0-2838 GCA_964401525.1 uncultured Ruminiclostridium sp. | reverse complement strand
GGTTGCGCTACGCACACCGCCTGCGGGCGGCGTCGCAATGACGGGCTTCGCCCGGATGCGAATGTTTGTGCTGCAGCTTCATTCTACCAGAGACCGGCAAGCCGTGTCTACTTTTTTGCCGTTTTCAATTTGCGCAATTTATTGTACCTTATCCTTTTTTGCAGGGGCGGCGCGATGTTCTGCCTGTAGCTGCATTTCTCTTGACACTACCCTGTAGACAGCTTCTTCCATAGAAGATTATCTAACGAAATGGTGAGATTATTTGATTTTTCTGCGAAAATATGCTATAGTCTTCATGACCCATTTTCGTGTGCTGAGATGAAAGAAAGTAGAGGAGATATTGTGGCTGTTTGTTACAATAACTTATGGAAGTTACTGATTGATAAAAATATGAACAAAACGGATCTGAAAGAAGCGGCTGGGATCAGCTTCAATGTAATGGCTCGAATGGGAAAAAACGAAGCAATTTCCTTTGAAAGCATAGAAAAGATTTGCACGGCGCTCGGCTGTAATATTGGGGATGTGATTGAAATTGTTCCCGATGAATCAGAGAAGCCGCAAAAGAAAGCGCCAAAAACAATTGAGCTGTTTGCTGGGGCTGGCGGACTTGCCCTGGGCATTGAAAAAGCCGGATTTGACACAATTGGACTAATTGAATTCGACAAAGACGCAGCTGACACCTTGCGGTGTAATCGCCCCAATTGGAGAGTCATCCATGATGACATAGCAAATATATCCTGCCTGGATTTACCGGAATATTTCGGGATCGAGAAAGGGGAACTCGATTTGCTTTCTGGCGGTGCTCCATGCCAAAGCTTTTCTTACGCAGGAAAGCGCCTGGGCTTGGAGGATGCCCGTGGCACACTGTTTTACCACTATGCAAAATTTCTTGAGCAGCTGCAACCGAAAATGTTTCTGTTCGAGAACGTGCGTGGCCTGCTGACCCACGATAAAGGGAGAACCTACAAGACGATAACCGATATTTTTGAGAGCACGGGCTATACCATTCAGAAAAAAGTGCTGAATGCATGGGATTATGGTGTTGCGCAAAAGAGAGAGCGCTTAATTACCATCGGTATTAGAAATGATCTGATCGGTAAGGCTTCCTTTGAATTCCCTGCGCCACATGAATACAAGCCTGTTTTGAGAGACATTTTGCTGGATTGTCCCAAGAGCGAGGGCACACCGTATTCTGCATATAAGAAAAAGATTTTTGAAATGGTTCCTCCGGGAGGTTACTGGAGAGATATTCCGGAGGATGTGGCAAAAGAGTATATGAAAAGCTGCTGGTATATGGAGGGCGGCAGAACGGGAATCCTGCGGCGATTGAGCCTGGATGAGCCGTCGCTTGCGGTTTTGACTTCTCCCAGTCAAAAGCAGACGGATCGTTGCCACCCGTTGGAGGCTCGTCCGTTTACAATCCGGGAAAATGCACGATGTCAAAGCTTTCCTGATGATTGGCGGTTCTGCGGTAGCGTAGGATCGCAATACAAGCAGGTTGGAAACGCCGTTCCGGTTCATTTGGCTTATGATATCGCTGTGAAGATAAAAGAAGCATTGGAGAATGTATGATGTGGACATTAAGCTTTATCAGAGAAGATGACTTCGTAAATCACGTAAAAGCAACGATTGAAAAGTATGGCGATAAGCTCGAATCCTTTGATCTGAAGCGATTTAATAAAAATATCATTGACCCCATCAAGCTGATTTTTGATAAAACCGTTTATCGTTCTTCTTGGGATGAGATTGTAGGCAATGAGATTTTTCGGCAGAGAGACAAGTCAAACAACAACGATATTGGCTATTTTCATCAGAGAATATTTCAGTATATCGCCAATTGCCATGTGCCGTCCAACGGCGAAGAGGGTGGCTGGGATGTGATCTACGAAAATGCGGATGGTATTGCCATCCCGGGTGCCGGAACGGTTCATACTGTTTATGTTGAGATGAAGAATAAGCACAACACGATGAACTCTGCTTCTGCCGGCAAGACCTTCATTAAGATGCAAAATCAGCTGCTCAACGACGATGATTGTGCCTGCTTCCTGGTGGAAGCAATCGCTCAGCGCTCCCAAAATATCAAGTGGGAAACAACGGTCGACAAGAGAAAGGTAGGCCACAAGCTGATTCGCAGAGTGAGTCTCGATCAGTTCTATGCCCTCGTTACCGGGCAAGAGGATGCGTTCTACCAGATGTGTATGGTGTTGCCATCTGTTATCAAAAAAGCGGTCAAAGAGCTGGATGGAAGCATTGTTCCTCATGATACAGTGATTGAAGAGCTGAAAGAAATGGCAAGCAGGCAGAATATCAAATCTGAGGATCTGGCAATTGCAATGGCTGTCTATATGCTTGGCTTTGGAAGCTATAACGGGTTTGCAACCGATGTGCAATAATATTTGAGAAGGGAGCGCCAGCTCTTGTCCCCCTTTCACAGGGGGCTGGCCGCCCTACGGTGCAGTGGAGAAGTGGCAGCTTGACCCCGGGTTGCCACTAAGCATTTGCCCTGCGCTTTGCTTGTGCAAACGCAAGTGGCTGCCCAAGCGCTGCGGTCGCTTGACTCCGCCACAGGCGGCGCTCCCTTGCGCTCCCCTCCGGCCAGCTTCGCTGTCCACCTCCCCTATTGTAGGGGAGGCTCTCGTCGGGGGCTTTTGCAACCAACCAAACAATCTGTTGCGGGAGCTTGCGGCGGCCAGGGGTCTGGCCGCCCTACGGGTGCGGTGTAACGATTGTACCGCTCTAACCCGGAACAACCCCCCGGCTGGCTTCGCCAGCCACCCCCCTGGGAAAGGGGGGACGAGAGAGAAGTCTTCTCCGAACAGCGCACCTCTCGTGCCCCCT
>CAYNZG010000231.1:0-2840 GCA_964401525.1 uncultured Ruminiclostridium sp. | reverse complement strand
CCAGCAGCCCCTTGGTGTTCAGGAGGTTCTGGGCAGTCCCGGCGGTGTAGACTCCGGCGGGACGGGTGCCGGGGATGGCCAGCGCGCCCCGGGTGCGCTCCCGGCAGCCGGTGGCCAGGACCACCGCCCCGGCCCGGACGGTCAGCAGGCCCTGGCGGGTCACGGCGGTGACCACCCGGTCCGGGGTCAGGCCGGTGACCATGGCCCCGGTGCAGACCTCAGCCCCGGCCTCCTGGGCCTCCTGTCTGGCCCGGAGGGCGTACTCCGGCCCGGTGAGCATGGTGTGGTAGCGGATCAAGCCGAAGCCGTCGTGGATGCACTGGCCCAGGATGCCGCCGGGGCGATCCTCCCGTTCCAGCACCAGCACGGAGCCGGCCCCGGCCTCTCTGGCCCCTTTGGCGGCGGCCAGGCCGCCGGGCCCGCCGCCGATGATGACAACGTCGTACTGCTTCATGGCGTTTCCCTCCCTGCGAAGAGCTCGGAGCCGGGGCCGCGGTAGGAGAGGGCCTCCGGCGCGAGGCCGTATTCCTTGATGAGAAATTCCGCGATCTTGGGCAGGCAGTAGCCCCCGTGGCACCGGCCGGTGGTGGCCCAGGCCCGGTATTTGATCCCCGCCAGGGTCTTGACCCCCAGGGGATTTTCCACAGCCTGTCGGATCTCAGCCCGGGTGACGGTCTGGCAGCGGCAGAAGACCTCGCCGTAGTCCGGGTCCTCCCGGATGAGCTGGGCCTGGGTCTCCGGGTCCTGATCCCGGAAGCGGACGATGCCCCGGCGGGTGGGGTCAAAGTCCTGCTTGGGGACTAGGTCCATGGTGAGGCCCAGGATCTCCCGCACCCGCCGGGCAATGGGCAGGGAGGCGGTGAGACCGGGGGACTCGATGCCCACCAGGTTCACCAGGCCCGGGCAGGCGGCCTCCTCCCGGATGACGAAGTCCCGGAAGCCGCCCTCTCCGGGCGGGGCCTGCTTGGGACGGACCCCGGCGTAGGAGCCGATGATGTCCTTGCGCTCCAGGCCGGGCAGGAGCTGCTGTGCCTCTGCGAAGAGCTGGTCCAGCACCGGCTGGGTGGAGGCGGTGTCCTCAGGCTGGTCGATGTACTCGGCGCTGGGACCTAAGAGGATGTTGCCGTGGATGGTGGGGGTCAGGTGGATGCCCAGCCCTCCGGCCCCGGCCTTGGGGGCGGGGTAGACGGGCATGGGCAGCATCCGGTCCGCGATCTGGTCGAGGATGAAGTACTCCCCCCGGCAGGGATAGATGGTGTAGCGGTCCACCCCGGCCAGGGCGGCGATGTGGGCACTGAACAGCCCCGCGCAGTTCACCACCCGCTGGGCGGAGAAGAGCCGGTCCCCGGCGGTGACCCGGAAGTGGTCCGGGCCGGGACGGATGGCCGTCACCGGGCAGCCCAGGAAGAACTCCACGCCGTTTTTGTGGGCGTTCTCCGCCAGGGCGACGGTGTAGAGGAAGGGGTCGAAGATGCCGGTCTCCGGGGACTCCATGGCCCCGATGCCTCCCACCTGGGGGAGTTTGGCGCGGAGCTGGTCCCGGTCCAGGAGGCGCAGGCCCCGGCAGCCGTTGGCCTCGCCCTGGGCCTTCAGCCGGGCGAGGGTGTCCAGGTCGGCCTGGTCAAAAGCCACCAGGAGCTTACCGGTCTTGCGGTAGGGCACGTCCAGCTCCTGGCAGGCGGCCTGGAACCCCCGGTTCCCCTCCACGCAGAGCTGGGCCATGAGGCTGCCGGGCTGATTGTTGAACCCGGCGTGGACCACGGCGGAGTTCCGCCCGCTGGTCCCGGCGGCCACGTCCCACTCCTTTTCCACCAGGGCGATGGAGAGGTCGAAGCGGGCCAGCTCACGGGCCACGGCGCAGCCCACGGCTCCGCCGCCGATGATGAGGATGTCATAGATCTTGTTCAATGGAATTCCTTCTTTTTTGTAGGGAATGAGATGTCTATGGAAGAGAGTACCATAAAGGGCCTTCCTTGTCAAAGGAAGGCCCTTTCGGATCGATAAAAAGAGTGGGACCGTGGTTTCAGGACGCGGCGGGGAACTGCTGCGTGGGTGCAGGGCCTCCGGCAGGACCCCATTTCTTTCGAGAAATGGGAGAGAAGCAATTTTTCGTCTCTCAGCTGCTGAGGGGGCTGCTGCCGGTGTAGAGCTGGTAGTACCGGCCCTTCTTTTCCATCAGCTCCTCGTGGTTGCCGCGCTCGATGATGCGCCCGGCCTCCAGGACCATGATGCAGTCGGAGTCGCGCACGGTGGACAGCCGGTGGGCGATGACGAAGGTGGTCCGCCCGTGCATGAGGCTGTCCATGCCCTTCTGCACCAGCATCTCCGTGCGGGTGTCGATGGAGGAGGTGGCCTCGTCCAGGATGAGGACCGGCGGGTCGGCCACAGCCGCCCGGGCGATGGCCAACAGCTGCCGCTGGCCCTGGCTCAGGCTGGCCCCGTCGCCGGTGAGCATGGTGTCGTACCCCTGGGGCAGACGGGTGATGAAGCCGTGGGCGTTGGCCAGCTTGGCGGCGGCCTCTATCTCGGCATCGGTGGCGTCCAGCTTGCCGTAGCGGATGTTGTCCCGGACGGTGCCGGTGAAAAGGTGGGTATCCTGGAGGACGATGCCCAGGGAGCGGCGCAGGTCGTCCTTCTTGATCTTGTTGATGTTGATGCCGTCATACCGGATCTTGCCGTCCTGGATGTCGTAGAACCGGTTGATGAGGTTGGTGATGGTGGTCTTGCCCGCGCCGGTGGAACCCACGAAGGCGATCTTCTGGCCGGGGGTGGCGTAGAGGTGGATGTCGTGGAGGACCATCTTCTCGTCGGTGTAGCCGAAGTCCACCCCGTCAAAGACC
>CAYNZG010000230.1:0-2852 GCA_964401525.1 uncultured Ruminiclostridium sp. | reverse complement strand
AAGCCAGGCTGCCCACCCACATCCAACTGGCCGCCCGCCAGTACGGTCTGCCCAAGGATTCCATCGTTCTGCTGGAGCAGATCCGCACCATCGACAAAAAACGCCTGCGGGAGCACATGGGCCGGGTGGACGGTCCCCTGATGCATCAGGTGGACACGGCCATTGCAGTCAGCTTTGGTCTGCATCCCGATACGCTCGTTTGAGCAGCCCCAAAACAGACACGAGCAAAGCCCTTCGGGCGGGAACATCCCAGCCTGAAGGGCTTTGTCATAGCTTCTGTCGGGCCCCATAGGGCATCGACCACGTCCCCGCGCGCCCAGCCGGTGGGCGCGCCATGGACTGCCTGCCAATCCGAAGCCGCAGGCACGATGGGAAGATGCAGCCGCAGCCCCGATAGGTCTTTTCCTGCCTCAATGGGGGTCCAGGGGCTTGGCCCCGGCGCTCTTTTTCTCCCTTTTCTCCGGAGAAAAGGGGGCCCTGCCGGAGGCGCAGTCTCCTGGGAAGCACTCACTTGCCGATTTTTTGACACACGGAAAAGGCCCCGTTCCGAAAGGAACGGGGCCTTCTTAACACGATCAGTGCAGAGGATGGGAGGGGATCAATACTCCACCACGCCCTCGTAGACCAGCACTGCATCGCCGGTCAGCAGGACTTCCTCGTCGCTGTAGTTGACCACCAGGTCGCCGCCCACCAGCTTGACGGTGATGTCGCGGCCCTTCTGGAGGAAGCCGTTCTCGGTGGCGGCGATAACAGCGGCGCAGGCACCGGTGCCGCAGGCCACGGTCTCGCCGTTGCCGCGCTCGTAGACGCGCATGCGCAGGGTGTCATCGTTGACCAGGCGCACGAACTCGGTGTTGATGCGCTCGGGGAAGTACTTGGCGTGCTCGAATTTGGGACCGATGGTCTCCAGGTCCAGGGCGGCGGGGTCCTCGCAGAAGACCACGCAGTGGGGGTTGCCCACGGAGGCGCAGGTGATGTGATAGGTGTCGTCTGCGATCTCCACGGGGCGGTCGATGATGGTCTCGCCGGGCAGGGTGGCGGGCAGGCTGCTGGTGCGCAGGTCGGCCTTGCCCATGCCAACGCTCACGGTGTTGGCCTTGCCGTTGCGGATGTACAGGGTCAGGGTGTGGATGCCGCCGGCGGTCTCGATGGTCATGGACTCCTTGCAGACGATGCCCTTGTCATAGAGATACTTGCCCACGCAGCGGATGCTGTTGCCGGCCATCTTGCCCTCGGTGCCGTCCCGGTTGAAGATGCGCATCTTTGCGTCGGCCACGTCGGAATCCTCGATGAGGACGATGCCGTAGCCGCCGATGCCGTAGTGGCGGTCGCAGATGCTGATGCACAGGGAGCCGGGGCTGGCGATGAGGCCCTCGCGGTTGTCGAAGAAGATGTAGTCGTTGCCGCAGCCCTGCATCTTGGCGAAGGGCAGCAGCTGCCGCTCCTTGCGCATGTTGTTCAGGTCCACCAGCTCGGTGTTGTTCAGGTGGAACTTGCTGGCCATCATGTCGGCCATGGCGTTGGCGGTGTCCAGAGAGGTGATGGAGGCGATGGAGTGGCGGATGGCCTCCTGGTGGAGCTGGATGTAGTCGGACAGGGTGTCGTCATACAGCGCGCCAGTGTAGATGATGAGGCCGATCTTGCCGTCCTCCATGAGCTGGTAGGCATCGGTGCCGGGCTTGATGTCGGCGATCTGGGTGACCTGGATGCCCAGGCTGCGGATGGTCTCGGCAGTGTCCCGGGTGGCGTACATGGGCATGCCCATGTCATCGAACTTCTTGGCCAGGCCCACGACCTCAGGCAGCTCGTGGTTCTCCACGCTGATGAGCACGCCCTTGCCGTTGTAGTGGCGGTAACCGGCGGCAGCCAGACCCTTGAACATGGCCTCGCTGAAGGTGCGGCCCAGGCCCAGGACCTCGCCGGTGGACTTCATCTCGGGGCCGAGCATGGAGTTGGCATCGGTGATCTTCTGGAAGGAGAAGACGGGGACCTTCACGGCGTAGTAGGGAGGGATCTTCCACAGGCCGCTCTCGTAGCCCAGCTCCTTCAGGGTGGCACCCATCATGATCTTGGTGGCCAGATCCACCATGGGGATGCCGGTGACCTTGGACAGATAGGGGATGGTACGGGAGGCTCTGGGGTTGACCTCGATGACGAACAGCTCGCCGTGGTAGATGAGGTACTGGATGTTCACCAGGCCCTTGGTGCCCAGGGCCAGGGCCAGCTTCTCAGAGCAGTCCACCACCACCTGCATCATCTTGTCGGTGAGGCTGTAGGGGGGATAGACGGCGATGGAGTCGCCGGAGTGGACACCGGCCCGCTCGATGTGCTCCATGATGCCGGGCATCAGCACATCCACGCCGTCGGAGATGACATCCACCTCCAGCTCGGTGCCGGGCATGTACTTATCCACCAGCACGTCGTTGCGGAAGCCGCCGGAGAGGATGACGTTCATGTACTTCTCCACGTCGTGCTTGTCGTGGGCGATGACCATGTTCTGGCCGCCGATGACGTAGGAGGGGCGCAGCAGGACGGGGTAGCCCAGGTCCTCTGCGGCGGAGAGGGCCTCCTCCAGGGAGGTGACGCTCACGCCCTTGGGGCGGCGGAAGTGGAGTTCCTCCAGGAGCGCGTCGAACCGGCCGCGGTCCTCGGCCAGGTCGATGCCGTCGGCAGAGGTGCCCAGGATGGGGATGCCCTGCTTGTCCAGGAACTCGGTGAGGGAGATGGCCGTCTGGCCGCCGAAGGCCACCACGACGCCCACGGGCTTTTCGACCTCGATGACACCCATGACATCCTCGGGGGACAGGGGCTCGAAGTACAGGCGATCGGCGGTGTCGTAGTCGGTGGAGACG
>CAYNZG010000229.1:0-2863 GCA_964401525.1 uncultured Ruminiclostridium sp. | reverse complement strand
GTGTGGATGCCCAGGTCGTGACGATCCATCAGCTCGAAGCCGATAGCGTTGGGGATGCCGCCGAAGCCCAGCTGGATGCAGTCGCCATCGTGGACCATGGAAGCGGCCAGCTGTGCGATGGTCTTTTCCTTCTCGCCGATGGGGGGATCCTGCAGTTCGTACAGGGACAGGTCGGACTCATAGATCACGTCAGCCATGGAGACGGGCAGTGCGCAGTCGCCGGACAGGTGAGGAATGTTGGGGTTGACCTCGAAGATGATCTTGTCTGCGGAGTAGAAGGACTCCATCTCCCACTGCAGGTCGCAGGAGACGCAGCAGTAGCCGTGCTCATCCATGCTGGAAACAGCGACAACGACGACGTTGGGGCGCTTGCAGCGGTGCAGCTCCTGGCCATAGTTGTGCAGGTGGATGGGGAAGTAAGAGACCATGCCGGAGGAGTGGATCTTACGGAAGTTGCCATCATAGAAGAAGGTGTTGTGATGGAACTTGTTGGCATACTGAGGATCGGTGTGGACGGGATACTCGTTGCCCCAACGGTGGACGCAGGTCCACAGCTCGACGGGGTTGTTCTCGTCGATGCGGTCAGCGATGGTGTGCAGGTTGCGCAGCCACATACGGGGCTCGCAGGCGTGGATGGAGTTAACGATGCAGTCGCCGGACTCAATGATGTTCAGAGCGTCCTGCACGGTACCCAGCTTGGACTTGTAGATCTCCTCGTGGGTCATGCCCTTATAGGCATTGCTCAGATACTCTTCATGCTTCTTGTGCTTCTTCAGCATTACGTCGGGAATGAAACGATCGTAATTTTCATAATGCTCAAACATTGGACGTATCCTCCTGTCTTGTAATAAATACTCTTCTCTGTGCAGCGCACAAATTTACTCCTTTATGCTACCCTACTGCATTTAAAAAGTCAATAAGAACCTTACTCATTAGTTTGAACAAATTTGCCATTTCTGTTTTGGTCGATTTGTCGCCCAGCCCGGGAAGCGGGACAGTTTCCTTCTTTTTGTGTGCTTTGTCACTTTTGTTTTCCGGTTTTTTCTGCTAAACTATCGAACACAACGGAGGAAATACGCTCCTCCGAAGCATTGGACTGGAGGTCTATCATCGTTATGTTACAGCCCGGAATCACCGCTCAGGTCACCTTCACCGTGACCGAGGAACTGACCGCCAAGACCGTGGGCAGCGGTGCCCTGGAGGTCCTGGCCACCCCCGTTATGATCGCCAAGATGGAGCAGGCCGCCTGGACCGCCGTCGCTCCTCATTTAGAGGAGGGCGCCGGCACCGTGGGCACCCTCATGAACGCCCAGCACCTCAGCGCCACCCCCGTGGGCATGGAGGTCACCTGCCAGGCAGAGCTGACCGAGGTGGACGGCCGCAAGCTGGTCTATAAGGTCACCGCCTGGGATGCCAAGGGTCCCATCGGCGAAGGCATCCACCAGCGGGCCATCATCCAGAACGACCGCTTCCTCGCCAAGGCCCAGGCCAAGAAGGAAGGCTGAGCCGTTCCCCACGCCCCGAAGCACTGCGTCAAAAACAGCGTCCACGCCATAACAGGCCGTGGGCGCTGTTTTTTGTCAACCTTTTGTAATCATTTTCGCTACATTCCGTTTCTTTTTCCCGGTTTCTGCCTAATTCTCGCAAAAGTTCTTGATTTTTTCTTGCAAACAGATTACAATGTGGTTACAAAAATGAACTTTTGGAAACAGGAGCCGCGAACAACATGAAAAAACACCTGCCCAGTGCCCTGATCTTGACGGTGCTTCTTCTGATGCTTTGCCTGCACGCCTTTGCCGCCGATCAGGAAGCCGTCCCGGAGACCGCTCCGGCCGCTGAGCCCCGGACGGAGCACGCGATCACCGTCAACGGCACCCCCTTGGACCCCAGCGTCGTCTCCACCGGCGAGAGCGGGAGCCTCTCCCTGTCCGCCGTCCCGGTCCTGAAAGCCCTCTATCCCCAGCAGATCCTTCAGGCCAGGGAGAGTGAAGTCCATCTCTCCTCCACCGGCCTGACCTTCCACGCCCAGGCGGGACAGGCCTACTTCCAGGTCAACCAGCGTTATCTGTACGCCCCGGACACCGTGCAGATGGTCAACGGCGCGTGGTTCCTCCCTGCCGAGACCTTCTGCGCAGCTCTTGGCTGCACCCTCACCCAGGAGGAGGACGGCAGCCTTACCGTCACCCAGACGGGCGCGCCCGTCACCGGAGGGACCTATGACGAGGATGCCCTCTACTGGCTCTCCCGGGCCATCTATGCCGAGGCCGGCAACCAGCCCATGGCCGGGCGCGTGGCCGTGGGCACCGTCATCCTGAACCGGGTGGAGGATCCTACCTTCCCCAATACCGTGAAGGATGTCATCTTCACCCCCGGCCAGTTCTCCCCCGTGGCCAACGGGACCATCTATCGGGAACCGGATGCGGACAGCCTCATCGCCGCCAAGCTCTGCCTGGACGGGGCCAAAGAGGCCGAGGACTGCCTGTACTTCAATGTGGTGGGCCTGCGCTCTTGGGCAGACAGCGCCCGTACTTACGTCTGCACCATCGGGGACCATAATTTCTACCTGTGACCGCCCCTCCTCCGGCGGACCGCGCCCTGTGCGGTCCGCCGTTTTTGCCCCTTTCGAGGGTCTTCAAAAATTTTTTTGATTTTTTTGAAAATTCCTCTTGACTTTTTCCGCAGACTTGCTATAATAACATCGTTGTCTGCGAGAGACAGCGACACAACCGAAAAACAACAGATGGAGAAGTCGCGTAGTCCGGCCGAGCGCGCACGATTGGAAATCGTGTAGGCCCCAAAAGGGTCTCGAGGGTTCAAATCCCTCCTTCTCCGCCATAACTGGACACCAGTTTTGATACAATGC
>CAYNZG010000228.1:0-2903 GCA_964401525.1 uncultured Ruminiclostridium sp. | reverse complement strand
TCCATGAGCGGGCTGGAGGCAGACACCATCGGCGGCTTTAACGCCATGATCGAGAAACAGAAAAAAGCTGAGGGAGAAGCTCTCATTTCCACCGTTCTCTTCGACAACACCAGCGAAGTGATCCATGATCGCGTGAGCGTCCGGAACATCAAGCCCATGACCGACGAGGATTACACCGTGCGAGGCTGCACTGCCCTGCTGGATGCCATCGGCAGCGCGATCCACCATATCGGAAATGTCCATAAGTACGCACGAATTGAGGATGTGCCGGAGCATACGATGTTCGTCATCACAACGGACGGCATGGAGAACGCAAGCCGCCGATATGACAGCAAGAAAATCAAAACGATGATCCAGCGGCAGAAGGAAAAGTACGGCTGGGAGTTCCTGTTCCTCGGTGCCAACATCGACGCCGTGGAGACAGCAAAGCACTTTGGCATCAGCGAGGACCGCGCCGTCAATTATCATTCTGACCGCCAGGGAACGCAGCTCAATTATGAGGTCTTGAGCGAAGCGATCTGTTCTGTTCGCTGCAGCGCACCCCTCCCCGCCGATTGGAAAAAACGCATCGATGAGGATTATAACAAGCGCAGAACGAGACGGAGACAGTAAAGGCTTCTCTTATTTGAGGAAATCACCTTTTTATTACCGCTGCTAAAATCAATTTTCCGATTCCGAATACGATAAACAAAAGTCCTAATTTGCCGAGCATAGTATTGACGGGGAAGCGGATAAGCCTAATATGCGGGTGGGTGGTTGGCCCACCCGCATATTAAGCTTATGTAATCTTGTCAACCAACAAGAAGAGAAGCCCCACCGTGAAATCCACGATTGCGCCGAGGACGAGGTTTTTGATGTCCGGCGGAGTCGTGGATTTTTTCCGTTTTTCCGCACTCACCTCCTTCCAAATAAGAAAAGGCGTAGTCGTCAACTACGCCCCAAACCAACTCTCAGAATGAAAAAAGCGAGTGTTCTTACAGCCTTTCAAAGGCGATAAGAACACTCGCTTGGTGCGGATGACGGGACTTGAACCCGTACGTCATGGACACACGCCCCTCAAACGTGCCTGTCTACCAGTTCCAGCACATCCGCGCGGTACTATGATAGTATACTCATCCCGAACGGATTTGTCAATCCTTTTTTTCTTTTTCGAGGAAAAATTCGGGTAGCGGAACCGCGCTCCCCCACCGTCTCCCCTATGGATTCCGGTGGTTTCGCCGGAACTCCGTGGGCAGCATGGAAAAGGTCTCCTGAAAGGCCTTAGAAAACCGGCTCTGGCTGTCATAGCCCACGGCCCGGGCGATCTCCGCAACGCTCTGCTCCGTCTCCAGCAAGGCGCGGGCGGCCGCCTCCATCCGGTGTTCCTTCATGTGAGCCGCCACGGAATTGCCGTACACCGCCTTGAACACCCGCTTCAACGTGGTCTGGTTCATGAGGTACTGCTTGGCCAGGGCCTCAATGGTCACCCGGTGGTCCAAACGCTCGGTCAGGCTGTCGTGGATGGCCCGGATGGTCGCGATCTGGTCCGCGCTGTAGGCCGAGAGGGCCAGGTCAGGCTGCGCCTCCTTCTGCCAAAGATAGAGCAGCAGCTCCACGGTCTTGATCTTCTGATAGGCCTCCCGCAGCCGGGGCGGCTGGTCATAAAAGCCCCGGAAGAGTTGGTCGCTCTCCTCGTTGCCCGCGAAGGCCGCAGCGAGGCCCTGACAGAACTTTTCCCGAAGCTGCGCTCCGGTCAGGCCGGTCCCGGCCAGCAGGTCGATGGAGGTCTCCGACAAGCGGTCCAGGTCCAGAAACAGGGACAGCCCCTCATAGGTCCCGTTGGGCAGGGTGGCCGCAGAGCCTGCGCAGTCCGCCAGGCTGTGGACAGCATGATCCCCTGGCCCCAGGAAGATCGACGTTCCCCGGGCCGTCTGCCAGCCCAAGCGGCCGGACCGGCAGTGATCCACCACCAGGATGTGTTCCCAGGGAGGCAGCGCCCCCGGATAGCTCTCCGAGGCAAGCTGCCAATAGACCAGCTCCACGCCCGGCCAGGGAGTGGACCGCGTCATTCGGTCGCCCCGGCTGACGAGCTGCTCCTGCAGGTGTTCCAATACTCGCTCCATGCCCCTCTCCCCTTTCACCCCGGGCAGGTGATCTTCATGACCTGCTCCAACATAAGATGCAGAAGCTGGCTCTGCTCCGTCTGGGCGGCCCGGTAATAGACTTCCTTCCCCGCCCGGCGGCTGACGATGAGGCCGCTGCTACGGAGCTGGCGCAGATGGTGGGAGACCGCCGGGCTGGACAGGGCCAGCATGGCGGCCAGGTCGATCACGCACTCCTCGCAGTGGCACAGGGTCCAGAAAATGCGGACCCGGGTGGGATCCCCCAACTGCTTGAACACCTCTGCAATGGCGCAGAAATCCTCTACCCGGTCCACCTGACGGCGGATGGCCTCCATCTCCTCCGGATCGTTATGATGATGGGGCAGCGCATGAACATCCATAGGTCCCTCTCCTTTTTCGCCCGTTCGGACATGATTTTCGCCCTTTTGGACGTGCCGACGGCACATCCGTTGACTTCCCTTCTGTCCTGGATTATACTACAAACGAAAAGATTAAACAAGTGCTTAATCGTTAAATCGTAGTGATGGAAAGGATGACTGAGATGAAAAAGACCTATCGTATCGAAGTGGACTGCGCCAACTGCGCCAACCTCATGGAAGCCACCACCCAGAAGGTGGAGGGCGTGGCCAAGGCCACGGTGAACTTCATGACCCAGAAGATGATCGTGGAGTTCGCGGAAGATGCCGACGCCAAGCAGGTGATGCAGCAGGTCCGCAAGGCCTGCAAAAAGGTGGAGCCGGACTGTGAGATCGAGCTATGACACAACGATGCACCCCTGCACTGACGGCGAGGGGTGCATCG
>CAYNZG010000227.1:0-2904 GCA_964401525.1 uncultured Ruminiclostridium sp. | reverse complement strand
AATACGGATGGAGGGACACGATGAAAAAAGCATATCTCTACTTAGAAAACGGTCAGGTCCTGGAGGGGCAGAGCTTCGGCGCCTCCGGCACAGCCCTGGGCGAGCTGGTCTTCACCACCGGCATCACCGGCTGCGTGGAGAGCCTGACTGACCCCAGCTACTACGGGCAGTTGGTCATTTACACTTTCCCCCAGCTGGCCAATTATGGCATCTGCCTGGCAGACAAGGAAAGCCCCAAAGCACAGATGGGCGGCGTGGTGGTCCGCGAATACTGCCAGGAACCCTCCAACTTCCGCTGTGACGAGACTGTGGATGCCTTCCTGAAGGCCCAGAACATCGTCGGCATCGCCGGGGTGGACACCCGGATGCTCACCCAGATGATCCGGGACAACGGCGTCATGAACGCCATCATCACCACCGAGGAGACCAAGCCCGACCTGGAGGCCCTGAAGTCCTTCCGGGTGACCCAGTCCGTGGAGAACACCAGCGACAGCCACAAGAGCGAGCAGCTCCCCGAGGGCGAGGCCAAGTTCTCCGTGGCCCTCATCGACTACGGTGCCAAGCAGTCCATCGCCAACAGCCTGCTGGCCCGGGGCTGCAAGGTCACGGTCTACCCCTACAACACCCCCGCCGAGGAGATCCTGCGCGGCGGCCACGACGGCGTGATGCTCTCCAACGGCCCCGGCGACCCCGCCGACAACCCCTTCTGCATCCAGCAGATCCAGGCCCTCTTCGGGAAGCTGCCCATGTTCGGCATCTGCCTGGGGCACCAGATGATGGCCCTGGCCGCCGGTGCCAAGACCGTCAAGCTGAAGTTCGGCCACCGGGGTGCCAACCAGCCCGTCAAGGACCTGGAGACCGGCAAGGTCCTCATCTCCACCCAGAACCATGGCTACGCCGTGGATGCCGCCTCTCTGGAGGGCACCGAGGGCAAGCTGCGGTTCATCAACGTGAACGATGGCACCTGCGAGGGCGTGGATTACCCCGCCTGGCGGGCCTTCTCCCTGCAGTTCCACCCCGAGGCCCACGGCGGTCCCCTGGACTGCCAGACCGCCTTTGACCGCTTTGTTGACACGATGAAGGAGGGTAAGTAATGCCGAAGGATACATCCATTAAGAAAGTGCTCGTGATCGGTTCCGGCCCCATTGTCATCGGCCAGGCCGCCGAGTTCGACTATGCCGGCACCCAGGCCTGCCGGGTGCTGAAGCAGGAGGGCATCGAGACCATCCTGGTCAACTCCAACCCCGCCACCATCATGACGGACAACGCCATGGCAGACGCGGTCTATCTGGAGCCTCTGACCACCGAGACCATCAAGCGCATCATCCAGGAGACCAAGCCCGACAGTCTGCTGGCCGGCTTGGGTGGCCAGACCGGTCTGACCATCGCCATGGAGCTGGCCCACGAGGGCTTCCTGGAGGCCAACAACGTCCGCCTCATCGGCACCAACGCCGACGCCATCGACAAGGCCGAGGACCGTCAGCTCTTCAAGGATGCCATGGACCGCATCAACCAGCCCACCATCCCCTCTGACACCGCCCACGACGTGGAGGCCTGCGTGGCCATCGCAGACCGCATCGGCTATCCCGTCATCGTCCGACCCGCTTTCACCCTGGGCGGCGGCGGCGGCGGCGTGGCCTACGACGAGGCCGAGCTGCGGGAAAAGGCCGCTGTGGGTCTGGACTACTCCCCCATCACCCAGGTCCTCATTGAAAAGTACATCTTCGGCTGGAAAGAGATCGAGTTCGAAGCCATGCGGGACCACAACGGCACCGCCATCACCATCTGCTCCATGGAGAACTTCGACCCCGTGGGCATCCACACCGGCGACTCCATCGTGGTGGCTCCCGCCCTCACCCTGGGCGACAAGGAATACCAGATGCTCCGCTCCGCTGCCCTGAGCATCATCGAGGAGCTGGGCATCGAGGGCGGCTGCAACTGCCAGTTCGCCCTGAACCCCAACAGCTTCGAGTACGCCGTCATCGAGGTCAACCCCCGTGTGTCCCGTTCCTCCGCCCTAGCCTCCAAGGCCACCGGCTACCCCATCGCCAAGGTCACTGCCAAGATCGCTCTGGGCTACACCCTGGACGAGATCAAGAACGACGTCACCGGCGAGACCTATGCCTGCTTCGAGCCCGCCGTGGACTATGTGGTCTGCAAGTTCCCTAAGTGGCCCTTTGACAAGTTCCACGGGGCCAGCCGGAAGCTGGGCTCCCAGATGAAGGCCACCGGCGAGGTCATGTCCATCGAGCACACCTTCGAGGCCGCCCTCATGAAGGCCGTCCGCGGCGCTGAGATCAAGCTGGACAGTCTGCGCAGAGCAGACACCTCCGGCCGCAGCCTGGACGAGCGTCTGGCCTCCATGGATGACCTGCGCCTGTTCACCATCTTTGAGGCCCTGGAGCAGGGCGTCTCCGTGGACCACATCTATGAGGTCACCCGCATCGACAAGTGGTTCATCCATAAGATCAAGAACCTAGTGGATTTCGAGGCAGAGGTCGCCAAGAACGGCATCGACGAGGCCCGTTACCTCCAGGGCAAGAAATACGGTTACCCCGACAAGACCCTGGCTCGTCTGGCTGGCGTGGAAGAGGCCTCCCTCCCTCACCGCTTCCCCAGCTACAAGATGGTGGATACCTGCGCCGCCGAGTTCCAGGCTCAGACCCCCTACTTCTACTCCACCTACGACGATACCTGCGATGCCCGCTCCTTCCCCCGCACCGGCAAGGACACCGTCATCGTCCTGGGCTCCGGCCCCATCCGCATCGGCCAGGGCATCGAGTTTGACTACAGCTCCGTCCACTGCGTCCAGACCCTGAAGAAGCTGGGCTACGACGTGGTCATCATCAACAACAACCCCGAGACCGTCTCCACCGACTACGACACCGCCGACCGCCTGTACTT
>CAYNZG010000226.1:0-2935 GCA_964401525.1 uncultured Ruminiclostridium sp. | reverse complement strand
AGCCCTTCCAGATGCTGGTCTCCTCCATCGACTACAACGAGTTCGTGGGCCGCATCGCCGTGGGCCGCATCGAGCAGGGCGTCATCAAGCAGAACCAGGAGATCGCCGTCTGCAACTACCACGACCCCTCTGTCAGCCGCAAGGCCAAGGCCGTGAACCTCTACCAGTTCGAGGGCCTGGGCCGCGCTCCGGTCACCTCCGCCAGCGCCGGCAACATCATCGCCATGTCCGGCATCGGTGACATCACCATCGGCGACACCATCTGCGCCGCCGGGAACGTGGAGCCCCTGCCCTTCGTAAAGATCTCCGCCCCCACCATGGAGATGACCTTCTCCGTGAACGACTCCCCCTTCGCCGGGCGGGAGGGCAAGTTCGTCACCTCCCGCAACATCCGGGACCGCCTCATGCGCGAGACCCTGAAGGATGTCTCCCTGCGGGTGACCGACACCGACTCCACCGAGGCCTTCAACGTGGCCGGCCGCGGCGAGATGCACCTGTCCATCCTCATCGAGACCATGCGCCGGGAGGGCTATGAGTTCCAGGTCTCTCCCCCCCGCGTCCTGTACCAGGAGATCGACGGGGTCCGCTGCGAGCCCATGGAGCGGCTGGTGGTGGACGTGCCCTCCGACTCCGTGGGTGCCGTCATCGAGAAGATCGGCTCCCGGAAGGGCGACCTGCTGGAGATGACCCCCGTGGGCACCCGCATGAAGATCGAGTTCCTGGTCCCCGCCCGCGGCCTGTTCGGCTACCGGAACGAGTTCCTCACCGACACCCGCGGCGAAGGCATCATGGCCTCCGTCTTCGACTCCTATGCCCCCTATAAGGGCGAGCTGAGCCGCCGGAACTCCGGCAGCCTCATCGCCTTCGAGACCGGCGAATCCGTGACCTACGGCCTGTGGGCCGCCCAGGACCGCGGCGCTCTGTTCATCGGTGCCGGTGTGCCCGTTTACGGCGGCATGGTGGTGGGCGAGACCCCCAAGGCCGAGGACATCACCGTGAACGTCTGCCGGAAGAAGCAGCTGACCAACATGCGCGCCTCCGGCTCTGACGAGGCCCTCCGCCTGGTGCCCCCCCGCTCCATGAGCCTGGAGCAGTGCCTGGAGTTCCTGGCCGACGACGAGCTGCTGGAGGTCACCCCCCAGACCCTCCGCCTGCGCAAGCGGATCCTGAACCACGAGATCCGCATGAAGGCCCTGAAGGGCAACAAGAAGTATCAGGATCTTTGATCCCTCCCATAGAAAACGGAGCGCTGACGCGCTCCGTTTCTTGGTTTTCTCTTTTTCGGCTCTGCGTCGATCATTGGTGCAAAACAGGGTCCCGTGCCTAAAATCAGACAGATTTCTTTCTTTTGTATCGCCATTCTCCGGCAAAAATTATTCTTTACAATCAAAGGCTCCAATGCTATACTATATAGCGTATGTGTGCGTCACATATCCATCCCTGACTTAGTCCCGGGATCAACGCCTGTTTCAGCAGGGGTCCCCTCGCCCGTCACTCAGTCAAGGGAACCGATAATTTTTTTGAAAGGTGGAACTTCCCATGATCCGTAAGGACGAAAAGACCGCAGTGATCGAAGCCAACCGCACCCACGAGACCGACACCGGTTCTCCCGAGGTCCAGATCGCTATCCTCACCGCCCGCATCAACGAGCTGACCCAGCACCTGAAGGTGCACATCCACGACAACCACAGCCGTCGCGGCCTGTACAAGATGATCGGTAAGCGCCGTAAGCTGCTGGATTATCTGGCCAAGAAGGACATCGAGCGTTATCGTACTCTGATCGCTAAGCTGGGCATCAGAAAGTAATTTTTGTCTTCTAAGATGGGGGCGGTGTAGGAGACTGCACCGCCCCTTTTTCAAACCCGCGCGGAGAGCCTCTTTTAGCGTTTGAACGTGTGCCCGCGGCCCGGACATACCTTCAAGTGCTAAATAAGGCAGCTCTCTCCGCGACCACAGCATTTCACAACAGAAAGGAGTCGCATTATGGCAACTATCATCACCAAGAAGCAGTTCAACAACCATGTTTACAAGACCGAGATCGCCGGCCGCCCCTTCTCCCTGGAGTTTGGTAAGGTAGCCGAGCTGGCCAACGCCTCCGCGCTGGTCCGTTACGGCGACACCACCGTCCTGGTGGCTGTCACCGCCGCTCCCCGTCCCCGCGACGGCGTGGATTTCTTCCCCCTGTCCGTGGACTTCGAGGAAAAGCTGTATGCCGTGGGCCGCATCCCCGGTTCCTTCATGCGCCGCGAGGGTCAGCCCTCCCTGCCCGCCGTCCTGGCTTCCCGCGTCATCGACCGCTCCATCCGTCCCCTCTTCCCCGGTGACTTCCGCAACGACGTGGTCGTGACCTGCACCGTCATGTCCGTGGACCGCGCCTGCTCCCCCGAGGCTGCCGCCATGGTGGGCGTGTCCGCCTGCCTGTCCGTGTCCAACATCCCCTGGGCCGGCCCCATCGGCTGCCTGGAGGTGGGCTATGTGGACGGCCAGATCGTCATGAACCCCACCCAGGAGCAGAAGGACGTGTCCAAGCTGGACCTGACCGTGGCTGCCACCGCCGGTAAGGTCGTCATGATCGAGGCCGGTGCCGACCAGATCCCCGACGACGTCATGTACGAAGCCATCGTGAAGGCCCACGAGGAGATCAAGGCACAGGTGGAGTTCATCAACGGCATCGTTGCCGAGATCGGCAAGGAGAAGATGACCTACGACCACGCCGACTTCGACCAGGACCTGTTCGACAAGATCGTGGCTGCCACCATGGACGAGGCCAAGGCCGCCATGGACACCGACGACAAGAACGTCCGTGAGGAGCGCTGGAACAAGCTCATCGACCACTGGCATGAGCTGTTCCTGGAGGAGTTCCCCGAGATGGACCAGTACCTGGACGAGATCACCTATAAGTTCCAGAAGAAGATCGTCAAGGCCTGGCTGCTGG
>CAYNZG010000225.1:0-2966 GCA_964401525.1 uncultured Ruminiclostridium sp. | reverse complement strand
ATCCGGAGAAACGGCATCTACGACGCGGTGACCGCCCTGCTGGCGCAGCACCACAAAAGGGTGGTGGAGATCGCCGGGGTCATGCCCAACCCCACCCTGGCCAAGCTTTATGAGGGCATCGAGATCGTCCGGGCCACCGAGGCGGACCTGATCTTAGCCGTGGGCGGCGGCTCCGTCTGCGACTATGCCAAGGCCCTGGCCGTGTCCGTCCACTGCGAGGAGGACCCCTGGGAGAAGTATTTCTGCCGCTTTGAGGAGCCGGACTGCCCGGTGATCCCCCTTGGCTGCGTGCTGACCATGACGGGCACCGGCTCGGAGATGAACACCGGCTCGGTCCTCACCAACACGGAGACCAGGCAGAAGATCGGC
Source organism: uncultured Ruminiclostridium sp. (assembly GCA_964401525.1). Taxonomy (GTDB): domain Bacteria; phylum Bacillota; class Clostridia; order Oscillospirales; family Oscillospiraceae; genus Evtepia. Next base: position 2,597 of record CAYNZG010000225.1, on the reverse strand, counting down.
CAGGACTTCACCGATGCGCGGGTCTTCCCCCGGTTCGCCGTGCTGGATCCCCGGTACACCATGACCCTCCCCCACGACCAGATGGTCGCGGGCATCTACGACATCTTCAACCACATCTGCGAGCAATATTTCTCCGGGACCGACGACAACACCAGCGACTACCTCAGCGAGGGGCTGATGCGCTCCCTCCTCCACGCCAGCCGCCTGGCCAACGCCGACCCGCAGAACTATGAAGCCCGCAGCAACATCATGTGGACGGCCACCTGGGCCCTGAACTCCCTGCTGGGGATGGGCAAATCCACTGACTGGATGGTCCATATGCTGGGCCAGGCGGTGGGGGCCCACACCAACGCCACCCACGGCATGACCCTGGCCGCCGTGTCCCTGCCCTACTACCGCCACATCCTCCCCTACGGCCTGGCCAGGTTCCGGCGGTTCGCCGTGAACGTCTGGGACGTAGACCCCTCCGGCAAGACCGACGAGGCCATCGCCCTGGAGGGCCTGGCCGCCCTGGAAGCCTGGATGCGGGAGCTGGGCCTGGTGATGGACCTGCGCACCTTAGGGGTCACCGATGCCATGGTGCCGGACATCGCCGACGTGACCTACCCCACCACCGGCGGGTATAAGGTCCTGGACCGGACCGAGATCCTGGCCATCCTCCGGGAGAGCCTGGACTGAACCGCACAACCCTTCTTTTCCCATCCAATGCCGCCCGTTGCCGGGCGGCATTTTGCTCTTCCCCTGCCTTTTCTTTTCTGGTATGATAGGAGCAGAATTCGACACCGCGAGGTGATTATCTTATGAAACGACTCGTCATCGGCATCCTGGCCCATGTGGACGCAGGCAAGACCACCCTGTCAGAGGCCCTGCTCTACGCCGCCGGAGCCATCCAGACCCTGGGACGGGTGGACCACCGGGACTCCTACTTAGACACCCACGACCTGGAGCGAGCCCGGGGCATCACCATTTTCTCCAAGCAGGCCCTGTTCGAGACCCCAGACCTGTCCGTGACCCTGCTGGACACCCCCGGCCATGTGGACTTCTCCGCCGAGATGGAGCGGACCCTGCAGGTCCTGGACTACGCCATCCTGGTCATCAGCGGCACCGACGGGGTCCAGGCCCACACCGAGACTTTATGGCGGCTCCTCCGCCGGAACCAGATCCCCACCTTCGTCTTCGTCACCAAGATGGACCTGCCCACGGCAGGGCACGAGGCCCTGATGGCCGACCTGCAAAAGCATCTGGACGAGGGCTGCCTGGACTTCACCCACCGGGGGGAGGACTGGGAGGAGTCCATCGCCCTCCGGGAGGAGACCCTGCTGGACCGCTATCTGGACACCGGGTCCCTTTCCCCCCGCGACATCTCCGGCCTCATCCGCATCGGCAAGCTCTTCCCCGTCTTCTTCGGGGCCGCCCTGAAGCTGGAGGGGATGGAGGATTTCCTCCGGGGCCTGGCCCAATACACGGAAGAACCGGTCTACGGCGAGGACTTCGGCGCGCGGGTCTTCAAGATTGCCCGGGATCCCCAGGGCAACCGCCTGACCTACCTGAAGCTCACCGGCGGGAGCCTGAAGGTCCGCACCCCCCTCTCCTACGATCCCCTCCACGGGGACGAGGCTGTGGAGGAAAAGGTCACCCAACTCCGTCTGTATTCCGGGGCCAGGTTCGAGGCTGCGGAAACGGCCCGGGCCGGGCAGGTCTGCGCCGTGCTGGGCCTCACCCAGACCTATCCGGGCCAGGGCCTGGGGGCCGAGTCCCCCGCGCCTCCGCCCCTGCTGGAGCCGGTGCTCACCTATCGGCTGATCCTGCCGGAGACCTGCGACCCCCAGACTCTCCTGCCCAAGCTGCGGCTGCTGGAGGAGGAGGACCCCCAGCTCCACATCCTCTGGGACGGGGGCATCCAGGTCCGCCTCATGGGGCAGGTCCAGATCGAGGTGCTGAAAAGCCTCATCGCCCAGCGGTTCGATGTGGAGGTCGAGGTGGATGCCGGGCGCATCCTCTACAAGGAGACCATCGCAGGGCCGGTGGAGGGGGTCGGCCATTTTGAACCCCTCCGACACTACGCCGAAGCTCACTTCCTGCTGGAGCCGCTGGAGCGGGGTGCCGGGCTGGTCTTTGACAGCCGATGCAGCGAGGACCTGCTGGACCGGAACTGGCAGCGGCTCATCCTGACCCATTTGGAGGAAAAGACCCATCGAGGAGTCCTCACCGGCTCCCCCATCACCGACCTGCGCATCACCCTCATGTCCGGCCGGGCCCACCTGAAGCACACAGAGGGAGGCGACTTCCGTCAGGCCACCTATCGCGGGGTCCGGCAGGGCCTCATGCAGGCCGAGAGCATCCTGCTGGAGCCCTGGTACGCCTTCAAGCTGGACTTGCCCGCCGAGCAGCTTGGTCGGGCCATCAGCGACTTACAGACCATGTCCGCCACCTTCTCCGCCCCGGAGAGCGACGGGGAGCGGGCCGTCATCACCGGCACGGCCCCCGTGTCCGCCATGGCGGACTACCCCTTGGAGGTGGCCGCCTACACCCGGGGCCGGGGTCGCTTCTTCTGCTCCCTCCACGGCTACGCCCCCTGCCACAACCAGAAGCAGGTG
>CAYNZG010000224.1:0-2971 GCA_964401525.1 uncultured Ruminiclostridium sp. | reverse complement strand
ATGGACTTTTTCAGTTCGCCGAAGCGCTTGGTGCCGTCCATCAGATCCCGCAGGATCAGGGTCTTCCATTTGTCTCCGATGAGCATCAGCGTGGTCTCCACCGGACATTTGGGCAGTTCCATAGCAACACCTCCTATGGTTTCTTTCGGGTAACTATCCCACAAAAGAGTACCTACTTTACAATAGAAACTTTTGTTTGTATCATAAAGGAGAAATGACGAGCCGTCAACCAAATTTCAGGAGGTATTTTTTATGGAACGCGTCTGTGAATTTCTGAAGGCCGCTTCGGTCTACTATCTGGCGACCGTGGAGGGGGACCAGCCCCGGGTTCGCCCCTTCGGCACTGCCCACATCTTCGAGGGTAAGCTCTATATCCAGACCGGTAAGATCAAGGCGGTGTCCCGCCAGATCGCCGCCAATCCCAAGTGTGAGATCTGTGCCTTCCAGGGCGGGACCTGGCTGCGGGTATCCGGGGAGCTGGTGGAGGACGACCGGGTGGAGGCCAGAAAGTCCATGCTGGATGCTTACGCCAACCTGCGCAGCATGTACGACGAGAACGACGGCAACACCCAGGTGCTGTACCTGAAGAACGCCGTCGCCACCTTCAGCTCCTTTACCGGCGAGCCGGAGACGTACGAATTTTGACCACATTGGCCCGCTCTGTTCAGAGCGGGTCGAGCTTTGAGGAGACAGACTATGGATCGATCCGAACAACGGGCCTTTCTCATCCGGCGGCTGCTGGACGAGGACAGCCGCTATCGCGGCCTGACGCTCCCGGAAGGGGCCGGGGAGCAGAAACGCCTTCTGCGCTCCCTGGTGAATGAGGGCTGGTACGCCGCCGCCCGCCGCTATGAAGGGTTCCTGCGGGACCACGCCCGGGAGCGCATCCTGTTTTTGGAGCTGGGGGTCGGTGGCAATACTCCCGGCATCATCAAGGTGCCGTTCCTGCGCATGACGGCGCAGAATCCCGATGCCACCTACGCCTGCGTCAATTTGGGCGAGGTCCTTACCATGGGATCGCTCGAGCGGCAGTCCATCCTGCTGGACGCAGACATCGGCCAGGTGCTGCATGATCTGCAATAATGAAAGCCCACCGCCCCGACTTCGTCCGGGGCGGTGGGCTTTCGTGATACATTACCATAAAAATCGAACATCCGTATTATTTTCTTGCTTTGCTGCAGGAAGTATGTTACAATAAAAATGAACCTGTCAGTGTTGTCATAAGCCTCGGCAGTAAGACGGTATCGACCCAATGCTCTGCCAGGCGGCAGAGCATTTTTGTATATCATGTAGTTTTTTAGCTTTAGAGGAGGGAGCGTATGGATCTGCAGAGAAGGGAAATGAAACCAGCGGTTTAATGACAATGGCCTTCTACTGCTATATGATAAGGGCAACCGATACAGTTGATGCGCTATCTGCCAGGCCCAGTTGGCCTGAAAAAGCGGAGAGCAGCAGGTTGCCTTTGCCTGCTGCTCACAAGAGCTATGATTCGATTTTGGGCTTGTTTGCACTAAGATCTCATCCATGGACACGTCCAGCAAAGCACTGAGCGCGTACAGATGGTCTACCGTGGGAAGGCTTTGCCCGCGCTGCCACTTGTAAATGGCCTGGGGTTCTTCAAAGCCAAAGTAGGCTTGCAGGTCGCGGACAGAAAGTCCTCTTGCCTTACGCAGGCGGAGGATATTTTTCCCGGTTGCAATCGGATCAATCACCCGGAAAGGCTTGTTTTTCATGACAAACGCCTCCTAAATTATGTAGTTCCCAGCACGGGAATATTTTAGAATAATGGAAGCGGCGGGAAAAAGCAAGCTGATTGGACCGATGTAATAGAACTGTAAACTTGTCGAGGTGATGGTTATGAATGAACGATCCTTTACAGCGTCGATTCCCTGTGACGACCACGCCGAAGTGCTTCGCTTTGAACGCATTGTTTGGGGAAAGAACGACGAGTGCCTGGAATTTTCCGTCATGGATCCCTATATCGGCAGAAATCCGTACCAGGGATTACTCGGACGGTTCCGGCGAGCATGGCATGCTTTCTTTGCGAAGCCGATTTGTTACGCCGGGATCATTGTAACAGATCCACAACGAGCTAAGTTGTTCCTGCAGGAATGTCTGGCCATCCTGGAGACTGAGGTAGGAGGTGGCGATTATGGAAAAGCTTATCCCTCTGGAGAAGCAAAGTAAGCGTGCGCAAAAAGCGCACCACAGTAAGCGGCGTGGAAGTTGGAACGGCGTAGATCCCGTGACGCGTATCGTTCCGAGCGGGAAGCTCTATGACAGAAATCGAGCGAAACGGGAGACTCGACACTGTGTTGGGTGAGTCAGTGGCTTTATGTCACCCAGAGAAGACAAAAACACGCCCTGAAATCGTTCGATTTCAGAGCGTGCTGGTCCGAGTGGGGCGACTCGAACGCCCGGTCTCTTGATCCCAAAAGTATGTCCGTATCTTCAAACAGGACTTTTGTACACTTTTTGTTGCTTTCCAGCACTCCTGCGGTTCCTCTTTGGAACTCTTTTGACCTGTTCGTTTCAACCGCCGCTTTCGTCTTTTGGGATTTGTCTGGGATAGAATTCTGTATATTAAAAGTGCTTCCGTCCGGACTGACATCCGGTATCGGGTGGTTTTGCTATAGATGTCTGCTCAGAAATTGAGCCGCATAAACAATGAATAAAACCCTTGATTACACGCACTCAACATGATGATGCGCCATTATTAGTTCATCTGAAATGGGCTGGTACGCTCTGGAGCTGTTTACATGAGACCACGGAGAGCCAGCGCGATGAGTACGGTCAACAAGTGCACCAGCAGTATACTTTCCATACTTCTGGATTGTCTGATCAATCGAGCGAAGTTTTTCAGCACCATCTTTTGCAAACAGAATGCGGCTTCTTGCGGGTAATTCCTTTACGCCAGTTTGAACATCGCTATCATCGCCAAACTCTAATGGCTTAACATATTGAGAACCAC
>CAYNZG010000223.1:0-2994 GCA_964401525.1 uncultured Ruminiclostridium sp. | reverse complement strand
CGTCTGGACGTGCTCACGGAGATCCCCGCCATGGTGGACTTCTTCGATGCCCTGCCGGAATACTCCAACGACCTCTACACCCACAAGAAGATGAAGACGAACCCCGAGAACTCCCTGGAGGCTCTCCAGTTCGTCCTGCCCGTCTTCGAGGGCATGACCGAGTGGACCTTCGAGTCCATCCACGCCGCGCTCATCGACCTGGCCGCCGCCAAGGAGCTGAAGAACGGCCGCATCATGTGGCCCGTCCGGGTGGCCGTCTCCGGCAAGCCCACCACCCCCGGCGGTGCCGTGGAGCTGTGCCACATCCTGGGCAAGGAGGAGACCCTCCGCCGCATCCAGGCCGGTATCCAGCAGCTGACCCCCTGACCCCGACTCTTTCCCCGGGAAACGCCCACGCGGCGTTTCCCGGGGCTTCTGTTATAAAAAGGAGGCATCCCCATGACAGAACGCTTGCAGCAGCAGCTCGATTTCCTGCTGGAGGTCGATAAAGAGAAGAACATCTTTCGGCAGACCCACCTCAGCGGCGGCGGCCGGGCGGAAAACGACGCAGAGCACGCCTGGCACATGGCTCTCATGATCTACCTGCTGCGGGAGTATGCCAACCAGGACTTCGACCCCCTGAAGGCCATGGTCATGGCCCTCATCCACGACGTGGTGGAGATCGATGCCGGGGACACCTACGCCTATGACAGCATCGGTCTGGCCACCCAGCAGGAGCGGGAGGCCAAGGCCGCCCAGCGGATCTTCGGTCTGCTCCCGGCGGACCAGCGGGAGGAGATGCTGGCCCTCTTCCAGGAGTTCGAGGACTACGAGACCCCGGAAGCCCGCTTCGCCCATGTGCTGGACAACCTCCAACCCCTGATGCTGAACAACGCCAACGACGGCGGCGACTGGCGGGCCCATCAGGTAAAAAAGTCCCAGATCTACAAGCGCAACGAAAAAACCGCCACCGGCTCCCGGACCCTATGGGCCTGGATGGAAGCTATGGTGGCGGAAAATGTCAAAAAGGGAAACATCCGGGACGAGTGACTGTCCCTGTGCGGCGTGGACGCGTTTTCGTCCACGCCGCTTTTCTCTGCTCATCCCTGGGCAGCCAAGTATTCGTCTGCGTAGTGGGCCGCGACGGCACCGTCGGCGGCAGCCGTGACCACCTGCCGCACCGCCTTAGTTCGGACATCCCCCACGGCGAACACGCCGGGCAGACTGGTCCGGGTGGACTCGTCCGCCTGCACATAGCCCTGGGGGTCCAGGTCCAGCACCCCGCGCACCAGATCCGTGGAGGGGGCGCGGCCGATGCTCACGAACAGCCCGTCGCAGGGAATGCGCTCCTCTGCCCCGGTCTGAACGTCCCGCACCTCCACGGCAGAGAGCTTCCCCTCCCCTTCCAGGGCGGTGACGGTGCTGTTCCAGCGGATGGTGACGTTGGGGGTCTCCTCCAGGCTCCGGTGATAGACGGCGGAGGCCCGGAGGCTGTCCCGCCGATGGACCAGGATCACCTGCTCACACACCCGGGACAGGACCAGGGCATCGGCCACGGCGGAGTTCCCCCCGCCGACCACCACCACCGTCTTGCCCCGGAAGAACATCCCGTCGCAGGTGGCGCAGTAGCTGACCCCGCGGCCGGTCAGGGCCTCCTCCCGGGGCAGGCCCAGGGAGCGCGGTCCGGCACCGGTGGCTAAGATGACCGCCCGGCCAGTATACACGCCGCCGGTGGTCTCCACCTCTTTGGTCTCCCCTTCCAGGCGGACCTGCAGGACTTCCGTCGTGACCGTCTCCGCGCCGAAGCGAGCGGCCCCGTCCTTCATCTTCTGGCCCAGGGTGAACCCGTCGATCCCCTGGTCGAAGCCGGGGTAGTTGTCGATCTGCTCGGTGAGGGCCATCTGGCCGCCGGGCATCAGCTTTTCCAGCACCACCGTGCGCAGCCCGGCCCGGGCGCAGTAGAGCGCCGCGCTGTAACCGCCGGGGCCGCCGCCGATCACGATCACATCATAGTTCATGGGAAACCCTCTCTTCCTGTTGTTTTTTATAGTATACCCCCAAAAACGCCGTTCTTCCGTGACCTCATCACACTGGGGCGGCTTTCCTTGACAGGGCCGCCGACCAAGGGTAAAATGAGACAAACTGCCCAGGAGGTGCCGCCTATGATCCTGATCGTCTGCCTGGACGACCGCAGCGGACTGTGCTTCAATCACCGCAGACAGAGCCAAGACCGGCTGCTGCGGGCCAGAGTGTTGGACCAGACCGCCGGAGCGGTCCTGTGGATGAACGCCTACTCCGCCCGGCAATTTGAGCCCCTGCCCCCCCACATCCGGGTGGCTGAGGATTTTTTGGACCGGGCCGAACCGGGGGACTTCTGCTTCACGGAGACCATCGACCCCGCCCCCTGGCGGGCGCAGCTGGAGCAGGTCCGCCTGTACCGCTGGAACCGGGTCTACCCCGCCGACCTGCGGATGACCCTGGACCTGTCCGCCTTCCGCCTGGACCGGCAGACCGACTTTGCCGGGTCCTCCCACCCCACTATCACAGAGGAGATCTATATCCCATGCGAAAACTGAACCATCTGCTCATCCTGTTCCTGCTGGTGCTCTGCACCGCCCTGACCGCCTGCTCGGCGGAGGTCACCGCCACTGCCCCCGCTGTCTCCGTGGATGCCATCCCGGACTACGCCGGAGAGCCCTATGTGGTCGTCAACGGCAACCAGCCGTATTTTGACGAGAGCGACCTCACCACCACCTCCTATGAATCCTACAGCGAGCTGGATGCCTGGAACCGCTGCGGCGTGACCATGGCCTGCATTTCCACGGACCTGATGCCCACCGAGGAGCGGGGCAACATCGGCCAGGTGAAGCCCACCGGCTGGCAGACCGTCAAGTACGACTGCGTGGACGGCAAGTACCTCTACAACCGCTGCCACCTCATCGGCTACCAGCTCACCGGGGAAAACGCCAACAAGCAGAACCTCATCACCGGCACCCGCTACCTGAACGTGGAGGG
>CAYNZG010000222.1:0-3013 GCA_964401525.1 uncultured Ruminiclostridium sp. | reverse complement strand
GTCCCGATAGGGGGAGGTGGCGGGGGTGTTCAAATCGCCCCGGTACTCCTTGGCCTGCTCGGGGGTCAGCTCGCACACATAGGCGAGGCCCTTCTTGATCAGCTCCACGGCGTACTCGTAGTCCTTCTCAAAATAGTCGGAGCCGTAGTAGAACCGGTCGTCCCAGTCAAAGCCCAGCCAGTGGATGTCCTCCTGAATGGCATCGACATACTCGGTGTCTTCCTTGGCCGGGTTGGTGTCGTCCATCCGCAGGTTGCAGATGCCGCCGTACTTCTCAGCAGTGCCAAAGTCGATGGTCAGTGCCTTGCAGTGACCGATATGCAGGTAGCCGTTGGGCTCCGGGGGAAAACGGGTGTGGACCTGCTTGCCGTCGCAGCGTCCGCCCGGCTGTAATTCTTCCTCAATGATCGCATGAATGAAATTCGTGCTCATGGTTTCTTCCGCCATGGTGTTCACTCCTTAATTACAAGTGCTGTATCATAACGCTTTATTATATACTATATTGCCCCTGAATTGCAACTATCTCTTCTGAATTCGGTGGAATTCTCCGTTAGATCGGGGTCGCCAGGGCCTCGGCCACCCGGATGCCGTCCACTGCCGCGGAAACGATACCCCCGGCATATCCGGCACCTTCCCCGCAGGGATAAACTCCCCGCAGGTTAGACTGATAGGTCCGGTCCCGCAGGATGCGCACCGGCGAGGAGGAACGGGTCTCCACCCCCACCATAAGGGCATCCGGCGCGGCGAAGCCGTGGAGCTTCCGGTCCAGAACAGGCAGCGCAGCCGCCAGAGAGTCGGTGACGAAGCCGGGCAGGGTCTCCCGCAGGTCGCCGAAGAAGACATCGGGGCGATAAGTGCTCCGGTTGCTCAGGCCCTGGGGACTGGGCGCACCTCGCAGAAAGTCACCCACCCGCTGGGCAGGAGCCTCATAGCCGGGCCGTCCATAGGCGTAGGCCTTCTTCTCCCAGATCTCCTGAAAAGCCACCCCGGCCAGCGGGTCTTGGCTGCCGAAGTCCGCAGGCTGGACCCCCACCAGAAAACCGCCGTTGATGAAGTCGCCGTCCCGGGCGCGGTTGCTCATGCCGTTGGTCACCAGCATCCCCGCGTGGGAGGCTGCCGCCACGATCTGCCCGCCGGGGCAGACGCAGAAGCTGTAGGCCGACCGGCCGTTGGGCAGGTGGCAGACCAGCTTATAGTCCGCCGGAGGCAGCTTCTCCCAGGCCTCCCCGAACTGCGCCCGACTGATATTCTCCTGCCGGTGCTCGATGCGCACGCCGATGGCAAAGGGCTTCTGCTCCATCTCCGCGCCCCGGTCCCGCAGCATCCGGAAGGTATCCCGGGCCGAATGGCCGGGAGCCAGGACCAGCGCGTCACAGGGCATGGTATAGCTCCCCTGGCCGTCCTCCACCAGGATCTCCGTGAGCTGGTCGCCCACCAGCTTCAGGTCCGCCAGCCGATGGCCGAAGCGCACCTCGCCGCCCAGGGCTTTGATCTGCTCCCGCAGGTTTTTCACCACCTGCCGCAACAGGTCGGTGCCCACATGGGGCTTGTGCTGCCAGAGGATATCCTCCGGGGCTCCGGCCTGCACGAAGGTCTGCATCACATGAGAAAGGCGGGGGTCATGGGTGCCGGTGGTGAGCTTGCCGTCGGAAAAGGTCCCGGCACCGCCCTCACCAAACTGCACGTTGGACTCCGGATCCAGGTCTCCACCGCTCCAAAACTTCTCCACGTCCCGCACCCGCTGCTCCAGGGCCTGGCCCCGCTCCAGCAGGATGGGAGCCAGACCCGCCTGGGCCAGGGACAGGGCCGCCAGCAGACCGGCCGGGCCACTGCCCACCACCACCGGGCGGAGGGACGAGGTCCGGGTCACCACAGGAAACCGGTAGGACAGTGTCTCCGGCCGAAGCTGGATATTTTTGTCCTGCGCCCGCCGGACCACGGCCTCCTCCTGGGAGATGGCCACATCCACCGTCATGACATAATGCACGTTGTTCTTTTTCCGAGCATCGATGGACTGCCGCACCGGGACACACCGGTGGATCTTGCTCACCGGAACGCCCAGGACCCGGGCGGCCTTCTTTTTCAGCAGCGCGGGGTCGCCATCGGGCGGAAGGATCAAATTACTGATTCGTACCATGGTCTCCTCCTGTTTCTCTGCGCAGGTCCTGACGAGCGCACAGAGTTCGCTGCCGAAAAGGTTACGTTTTCGACAGACACGGTATCGTTTTATTATAGCACACCCATCGGTGGATTTCCACCAATGGGCCTGCTTTTCTCCCTGACGAGAAAACCCACATTGTCGGATGGCCTCCGGCAACATGGGTCTTTCCATCAGGGCCGCTCAGGCCTCCCGTTCGTCGGGCAGATCCACCATGGTCGGCTCCACGCCCAGGTGGGGCAGCAGCTTATGCAGGACATCCTCCATGGAGAGTGCCAGAGAAGAGGTGTTGATGCAGGGGTGGCAGCCAAACTTCTCCTGCTGGGTGACGCTCCGGTCGAAGATCAGGCGGACCTTGTGCTCCTTGTCGTTCATCAGAGCCAGAACGCTGGCGGAGCCAGGAGTGATCCCGAGGTAGTGCGCCATCTCCTCCGGCGGTGCAAAGGACAGGCGGGAGGAGCCGATCTGCTTGGACAGCTCCTTGGTGCGGAAAGGCTTGTCCCCCTCCATGATGAGGAGATAGAAATCCGTCTTCTGCCGGTTGCACAGGACCAGGTTCTTGGCGATCTTGGCCCCCAGATAGGCCTCCACCGCCTCGCAGTCGGTGATGGTGTCCGCCGTCTGATGGTCCACCCGCTGATAGGACAGACCCAGCTGGTCTAACAGGTCATAGCAGGCGACTTCCTTCTCCAGCCGCCCGGTGCAGTCCGCAGGGCGGCCCTGATATAATGTCGTATCGATATCCATACGGCCTCCTAAATAGAGAGAGAAGGGGCCGCCGCAACCCCCCGCGCCCTCGTGAAATTATTAAAAAAAAAGAAAAATGGGCTTGAGCGTGATTATGATTTTAGATTG
>CAYNZG010000221.1:0-3027 GCA_964401525.1 uncultured Ruminiclostridium sp. | reverse complement strand
CGATGCTCAGCGGAGCAGGATCCGCTGGGCTTCTCGTTTCAGGTCCCGGGCTGCGGCCTGGATATCCGCTGCGCCGAAGAGGGCGGAGACCACGGCGATGCCCTGGACGGCGCTCCCCCGGAGCTGGGGGAGGTTTTCCCGGGTGATGCCGCCGATGGCCACCGCCGGGATGGAGACGGCGGTGCAAATGTCCCGGAGCTGCCGGTGGGTGATGGGCAGGGCGTTCGCCTTGGTGGGGGAGGGGAAGACCGCCCCCACGCCCAGGTAATCGGCCCCCGCCTCCTGGGCCAGCTGGGCCTGCCGGACCGTTTTGGCGGTGGCCCCGATGAGGAAGTCCCGGCCCATCCGCTTGCGGATGGTGGCCACGGGCGCGTCCTCGCTCCCCACATGGACCCCGTCCGCGCCGCTCTTCAGGGCGATGGTCACGTTGTCGTTGATGAGCAGAGGCACGCCGTAGCGGCGGCAGAGGGCGCGGACCTGGATGGCTTCCTCCAAAAACTCGGATTCGGGCAGGGCCTTCTCCCGGAGCTGGACCAGGGTGGCCCCGCCGGAAAGGGCAGCCTCGATCTGCTCCAGCAGGGTCTGGCGGCCCACCCAGGCGCGGTCAGTCACGGCATACAGCAGGAGCTGTTCTTTTGTGAGGGGCATGGCTCTCTCCTTTCCAGGTCGGTCAGCAGGGCGGCGGGGTCCGGGCAGGTCATGAAGGCGCTGCGGAGGCAGGCCCCCCTGGCTCCGGCCCGGCGGACCCGGTGGATGTTCTCCGGGGCGATGCCGCCGATGGCGTACACGGGGACGGTCACAGTCTGACAGACCTGGGCCAGGAAGTCCGGCCCCCGGCCCGGCAGACCGGGCTTGCAGTTGGTGGCAAAAATATGCCCTGCGATGAGGTAGGTGCAGCCCAGGTCCTGGGCCTCCCGGGCCTCCGCCGGACTGTGGCAGGAGGTGCCCAGCCGGGCGAACTGCGCCCGTTGCTGCTCCGGCAGGGCCCGCAGCAGGGGCAGCGGCAGGTGAAGGCCATCGGCCCGCAGGTCCAGGGCCGCCTGGGGGAAGCTGTGAAGGAGGCAGGGCACGGCCTGCGCCTGGCAGAGGGGCAGGACCTGCGCCGCCAGACGGCGGTAGGCTTCCTCCGACAGGTCCTTTTCCCGCAGGAGGAGTCCGGCGGGGCGGGCGGCGGCGATCCGGCGGACCTGGTCCAAAAAGTCCTCCCGGCAGAGGGTGCGGTCGGTGACGCAGAGGATGTCAGACATAGACGTGGTCGTTCAGCACGGGCTGCAGGCCCTCGTCGGTGATGTCCCGATACATACGGCCCAGGCTGCGGCCGTCGTTGATCTCGAACTGTTCGTCCCCCTGGGTGCCATTGGCCTCCTTGCCGGTGTACTTGCTCTCGTGGTCCCCGATGCCGGTGGAGACCCCGGCGGAGACCTTGGTGGCGGCGATCTTCACGATGCCGTTGCGGAAGGCCGCGCTCTCCCGGGAGGAGACGGTGATGCCCACATAGGGCAGGAAGATGCGGTAGGCGCAGAGGATCTGGCAGAGCTGGGTCTCGCCCACGCCCTGGGGCGTGATGGCCGCGTTGTTCTGAATGGGCCGCAGCCGGGGGCAGGAGAGGGACAGCTCTGCGTGGGGATACTTCCGCTGGAGGTAGTAAACATGGAGGGCGCTGGCCAGGGCATCCTTGCGGAAGTCCGCCAGGCCCAGCAGGGCCGAGCAGGCCACACCCCGCATCCCGCCCCGGAGGGCCCGCTCCTGGGCATCGAAGCGGTAGGGCCAGACCCGCTTGTGCCCCATCAGGTGAAGGGCCTCGTATGTGTCGGGGTCATAGGTCTCCTGGAAGACGGTCACATAGTCCGCGCCGCAGTCGTGGAGGTAGCGGTACTCCTCGGTGTTCACCGGGTAGATCTCCAGGGCCACCTGGCGGAAGTACTTCCGGGCCAGCTTGACGGCCTCGCCGATGTATCCCACGTCGCTCCGGGCCCGGCTCTCCCCGGTGAGGAGGAGGATCTCCTCCATGCCGGAATCCGCGATGACCTGCATCTCATGCTCCATCTGCTGGGGTGTCAGTTTTTTTCGCTGAATGGGATTATAGCAGTTGAAGCCGCAGTAAACACAGTAATTTTCGCAGTAATTGGCCAGATACAGGGGGGTGAAGAGGTAGACCGTGTTGCCGAAGTGCTTGCCGGTCTCCGCCCGGGCCCGCTGGGCCATCTCCTCCAGGAACGGCTCCGCCGCCGGGGAGAGGAGGGCCTTGAAGTCCTCTATGGTGCAGACCGGGTGGGCCAGCGCGGCCTTCACATCCTGGGCGGTGTAGCGGTCGTAGTCATAGGCGTTCATCTGGGCCAGGACCCGGTCCCGGAGGTCGGAACGGATCACTTCCATTCCCGGCAGATATTCCAGGTGGCTCTTCCGGGCGGTGGGGTCCGTCTCCAACCGGTGCTTTTTGGCCAGGGCCTCCGGGGAGAGGCGGCAGTCGTCTACTAAAAATTGATTTTCCATGGGTCGCCTCTCAGTTGTGGAGGAAGCCGGTGAGGGGATCGGAGGCGGAAGCGCCCCGGACCAGCACCCGGCCTAGGCCGGAGAGGTAGGCCTTGCGCCCGGCCTCGATGGCCTGCCGGAAGGCGGAGGCCATCCTAGGCAGGTCCCCGGCGGTGGCCAAGGCGGTGTTGGCCATGATGGCCGCTGCACCCATCTCCATGGCCTCGCAGGCCTGGGAGGGGCGGCCGATCCCCGCGTCCACGATGATGGGCAGGTCGATCTCGTCGATGAGGATCTGGATAAAGTCCCGGGTGGCCAGCCCCTTGTTGGAGCCGATGGGAGAGGCCAGCGGCATGATGGTGGCGGCGCCTGCGCGCACCAGGTCACGGGCCACATTCAGATCCGGATACATATAGGGCATGACCACAAAGCCCTCATTGGCAAGGATTTCGGTGGCTCTGATGGTCTGCTGGTTGTCGGGCAGCAGGTATTTGGAATCGCGCATAATCTCCACTTTCACAAAGTCACCGCAGCCCAGCTCCCGGGCAAGGCGCG
>CAYNZG010000220.1:0-3045 GCA_964401525.1 uncultured Ruminiclostridium sp. | reverse complement strand
GAATCTATCGCCGCTGCCATCGACATCGCCAACGAGATCGCCCCGGAGCACCTGGAGCTGTGCATCGACGAGCCCTTCGCCTGGCTGGACAAGGTGAAGAACGCCGGGTCCATCTTCATGGGCCGCAACTGCCCCGAGGCCCTGGGCGACTACTTCGCTGGGCCCAACCACACCCTGCCCACCAGCGGCACCGCCCGGTTCTCCAGCCCGCTGTCGGTGGATGACTTCGTGAAGAAGACCCAGTATACATATTACACCAAGGAGGCCTTGTCCGTGGCCCAGCAGTCGGTGTCCCACTTCGCCAAGCAGGAGGGCCTCACCGGCCACGCCCGGTCCATCGACATCCGCTTTGACCCCACCGTGACGGGAGAATGATACCATGAGCCGATTCCTCCACACCAAGTACGCCGCCCTGGAGGCCTATACCCCCGGCGAGCAGCCCCGGGACCGACAGTATATCAAGCTGAACACCAACGAATCCCCCTATCCCCCCTCCCCGGCCGTCCTGGCGGCCCTGACGGAGCAGGACGTGGCCGACCTGCGGCTCTACTCCGACCCGGAGGGGACCCTCCTGCGAGAGAAGCTGGCGGGGCTGTACGGCTGCGGCCCGGAGAACGTCTTCCTTTCCAACGGCTCGGATGATATCCTGAACTTCGCCTTCATGGCCTTCGGCCAGCAAGGGGCCATCTTCCCCGGCTTGACCTACAGCTTCTACCCCGTCTTTGCCGACCTGCACCAGGTCCCCTATGAGACCGTCCCCCTGCGGGAGGACTTCACCGTGGACGTGGACGGCCTGTGCGGCAGCGGGAAGCTCACCGTCCTGGCTAACCCAAACGCCCCCACGGGCATCGCCCTTCCCCTGTCTGAGGTGGAGCGGCTGGTGGCCTCCAACCCCGACGGGGTGGTGGTCATCGACGAGGCCTATGTAGACTTCGGTGCAGAGTCCGCCGCGGGGCTCATCGAAAAATACGACAACCTGCTGGTGGTCATGACCTATTCCAAGTCCCGGTCCATGGCGGGCGCGCGGCTAGGCTTCGCCCTGGCTGGCCGGGCCATCATCGAGGACCTGGAAAAGCTCAAGTACTCCACCAATCCCTATAATGTGAACCGCCTGACCATGAAGCTGGGTGCCGCCGCCGTGGATTCCGACGACTACTTCCGGGCCAACGCCAAAAAGATCATGGCCACCCGGGAGAAGACCGCCCGGGCCCTGCGGTTCCTGGGCTTCACCCTGCCGGAGTCCCAGACCAACTTCCTCTTCGTGAAGCGGGAGGGGCTGGACGGCGGCCTGCTCTACCGCAAGCTCAAGGAGCGGGGCATCCTGGTCCGCCACTTCTCCGATCCCCGCATCGCCCAGTATAACCGGGTCACCGTGGGCACCGACGAAGAGATGGAGGCCTTCCTCCAGGCGGTGGAGGAGATCATGAAAGAGGAGGGGTTCCTGTGAGAACTGCGGCGATCACCCGGACCACCGGGGAGACCCAGATCACCCTGAAGCTGAGCCTGGACGGCGGCCCTGCCCGGATCCAGACCGGCGTGGGCTTCTTCGACCATATGCTCACCGGCTTTGCCCGCCACGGCGGCTTCGGCCTGGAGGTCACCTGCACCGGGGACACCTGGGTGGACGACCACCACTCTGTGGAGGACGTGGGCATCTGCCTGGGCACCGCCTTTGCTGAGGCCCTGGGCGAGATGCGGGGGGTGGAGCGCTTCGGCCACATCATCCTCCCCATGGACGAGGCCCTGGTCCTGGCGGCAGTAGACCTGT
Organism: uncultured Ruminiclostridium sp.; assembly: GCA_964401525.1. Taxonomy (GTDB): domain Bacteria; phylum Bacillota; class Clostridia; order Oscillospirales; family Oscillospiraceae; genus Evtepia. The sequence goes on along the minus strand of CAYNZG010000220.1, from coordinate 1,277 downwards.
CCGGCCGGGGCATGCTCTGCTGGGACGTGCCCATGCCCACGGAAAAGGTGGGCACCTTTGACACCGAGCTGGCCAAGGAGTTCTGGCTGGCCTTCACCCGGAAGGCCAACTGCACCCTCCACATCCGCAAGCTGGCTGGGGAAAACAGCCACCACCTCATTGAGGGCGTGTTCAAGGCGGCTGCCCGCAGCCTGCGCATGGCCGTGAAGGAGAACGGCTCCGGTGAGGTCCCCTCTACCAAGGGGATGTTAGTGTAACAAAAACCACTCCAACAGGAGGTATCCATATGATAGCAGTGATCGATTACGGCGTGGGGAACCTGTTCTCCCTCTGCCGTTCCTTAGAGGCCATCGGCCAGGAGCCGGTGGTCACCGGAGACCCGGAGGTCCTCCGGCGGGCCGACCGGCTCATCCTCCCCGGCGTGGGGGCCTTCCAGGACGCGGCTGACAAGCTCCGGGCCACCGGCCTGGACCAGCTCATCCGGGAGGAAGCCGCCCGGGGCAAGCCCATCCTGGGCATCTGCCTGGGGATGCAGCTCCTCTTTGAGGAGAGCCACGAGTTCGGCGTGTGGCCCGGCCTGGGCCTCATCCCCGGCAAGGTCATCCCCATGGAGGGGGTGGTCCCCGCCGACTACAAGATCCCCCACATCGGCTGGAACGCCCTGCACTTCCCCAAGGACAAGGCCCGTCATCCCCTGCTGGCCACGGTGGCAGAGGATGAGTGCGTCTATTTCGTCCACTCCTTCTTTGCCACGGACTGTGACGAGGCGGTCATCGCCACCACGGAGTACGGCGCGGAGCTGACCGCCGCTGTGGCCAAGGGGAGCGTCATGGGCTGCCAGTTCCACCCGGAGAAGAGCGGCCCGGTGGGTCTGGGCATCCTCAGGACCTTCTGCGAAGGGATGGGGTGAGCCATGAAGATCTTTCCTGCCATTGACCTCTACGGCGGCCAGGCGGTCCGCCTGTACAAGGGGGATTATGACCAGATGACGGTCTATGATCCCGAACCCCTGAACACCGTCCGGAAGTTCGAGGCCGCCGGGGCCAGACACCTGCACCTGGTAGACCTGGAGGGGGCCAAGACCGGCCAGACCACCAACCTGCCCACCATCGAAAAGCTGGCCGCCAGCACGGGCCTCTTCATTGAGGTGGGCGGCGGCATCCGCACCATGGACACTGTCCGCCGCTACCTGGAGGCCGGAGCCAGCCGGGTGATCCTGGGCACCGCCGCCGTCACCGACCCGGACTTCACCGCCCGGGCCGTGGCCGATTACGGGG
>CAYNZG010000219.1:0-3054 GCA_964401525.1 uncultured Ruminiclostridium sp. | reverse complement strand
ACTTCGTGCTGGCGGACCTGGGCGTGTCCTCCATGCAGATCGACGACCCCTCCCGGGGCTTCACCTTCAAGCACGACGGCCCGCTGGACCTGCGCCTGGACCCCACCGCCGGGGTCCCCGCTGCCCAGCGGCTACGGGAGCTGGACCGGGAGGAGCTGGCCGCCATGCTGGTGGAGAACTCCGACGAGCCCTACGCCGAGCCCATCGCCAAGGCCATCTTCACCACCCTGAAGAAGGGCGGCTCCATCGAGACCACCAAGGCCCTGGCGGAGGTGATCGAGCAGGCCCTCTCCTTCCTGCCCCCCAAGGAGCGGAAGGAGGGCGTGAAGAAGGCCTGCCAGCGGACTTTCCAGGCTCTGCGCATCGACGTGAACAGCGAGTTCGAGGTCCTGTACGCCTTTTTGGAAAAGCTCCCCACGGTGCTGAAGCCCGGCGGGAAGGCTGCCATCCTCACCTTCCACTCCGGCGAGGACCGGCTGGTGAAGAAGTCCTTCCGGCAGCTGCAGCGGGAGGGGGTCTACAGCGAGGTGGCCAAGGAGGTCATCCGTCCCTCTGCCGAGGAATGCTTCCAGAATCCCCGCGCCCGGTCCACCAAATTCCGCTGGGCCGTGAAGGGCTGATCGATTTGAGAGAAAGGATACTGCTATGACTCTAAAAGACCTGGAGCCTGGCGCGTCCGCCGTCATCACGGCGGTGGGCGGTGAAGGCTCTCTGCGCCAACACTTTTTAGATATGGGCGTGATCCCCGGGGCGGAGGTCACCCTGATGAAATACGCCCCCATGGGGGACCCCATGGAGCTGCGCCTGCACGGCTATGCCCTGACCCTGCGGCTGGCCGACGCGGAGCAGATCACCGTGGTCCCCGCCCACCCGAAGAAGGCCGTCTCCTGGGACACTGTCCCCTCCCTGGGTGAGTCCCGCGCCCACCCCGGCCTGGGCGAAGACGGCAAATATCACACCAAGGCCGAGGAGGACCCCCTGCCTGAGGGGACCCAGCTGACCTTCGCCCTGGCGGGTAACCAGAACTGCGGCAAGACCACCCTGTTCAACCAGCTCACCGGCTCCAACCAGCACGTGGGCAACTTCCCCGGGGTCACCGTGGACCAGAAGAACGGTGTCATCCGGGGCTATCCCGACTCCCTGGTCACGGACCTGCCGGGCATCTATTCCCTCTCCCCCTACACCAGCGAGGAGATCGTCTCTCGCCGGTTCATCCTGGAGGAGAAGCCCACGGGCATCATCAACATCGTCGATGCCACCAACATCGCCCGGAACCTCTACCTGACCATGCAGCTCATGGAGCTGGACGTCCCCATGGTCCTGGCCCTGAACATGATGGACGAGGTCAGGGGCAACGGCGGCTCCATCCACATCAACGAGATGGAGGAGCTGCTGGGCATCCCGGTGGTGCCCATCGTGGCCTCCAAGAACGAGGGCGTGGAGGAGCTGGTGAGCCACGCCATCCACATCGCCCAGTATCAGGAGCGGCCCGGCCGCACGGATTTCTGCAACAAGAACGACCACGGCGGCGCGGTCCACCGCTGTCTCCACGGCATCATGCACCTGATCGAGGACCACGCCAAGCTGGCGGGGATCCCTCTGCGCTTCGCCGCCAGCAAGCTGGTGGAAGGCGATGCCCTGGTCCTGGATGCGCTGGACCTGACCCAGAACGAAAAGGAGATGCTGGAGCACATCATCCAGCAGATGGAGGAGGAACGGGGCCTGGACCGGGCCGCTGCCATCGCGGACATGCGCTTCTCCTTCATCCAGAAGCTCTGCGCCCAGACGGTGGTCCAGCCCACCGAGAGCAAGGAGCACACCCGCAGCCAGAAGATCGACCGGATCCTTACCGGCAAGTACACCGCCATCCCCGCCTTCGTGGGCATCATGGCCCTGGTCTTTTACCTGACCTTCAACGTGGTGGGGGCCTGGCTCCAGGGCTGGCTGGAAGCGGGGATCGAATGGCTCACGAACCTCACCGATGCCGCCCTCACCGCCTGGAACGTGAACGGGACGCTGCACAGCCTCTTGATCGACGGCGTGTTCAGCGGCGTGGGCAGCGTGCTGAGCTTCGTCCCCATCATCGTGGTTCTCTTCTTCTTCCTGTCCCTGCTGGAGGACAGCGGCTACATGGCCCGTGTTGCCTTCGTCATGGACAAACTCCTGCGAAAGATCGGACTCTCCGGCCGGAGCATCGTGCCCATGCTCATCGGCTTCGGCTGCACGGTCCCCGGGGTCATGGCCAGCCGGACCCTCCCCTCGGCCCGGGACCGCAAGATGACCATCATGCTCACCCCCTTCATGAGCTGCTCGGCCAAGCTGCCCATCTATGGCTTCTTCACCGCCGTGTTCTTCCCCGGCCGGGGCGGTCTCATCATGGTGGGCCTGTATTTCCTCGGGATCCTGGTGGGCATCCTCACCGCCCTGCTCTTTAAGAACACCATGTTCCGGGGCGAGGCTGTCCCCTTCGTCATGGAGCTGCCCAACTACCGGATGCCCGGCTGGAAAAACGTCTCCCACCTGCTCTGGGACAAGGCCAAGGACTTCCTCCAGCGGGCCTTCACCGTCATCTTTCTGGCCACCATCGTGGTCTGGTTCCTGCAGACCTTCGACTTCCACCTGAACCTGGTCAGCGACTCCCAGCACAGCATGCTGGCTGTGGTGGCCGGTTTCCTCTCCCCTATTCTGGCCCCCCTGGGCTTTGGCGACTGGCGGGTGTGCACCGCCCTCATCGCCGGGTTCATGGCCAAGGAGAGCGTGGTCTCCACCCTGTCTGTCCTCTTCGGCGGCACGGAGACCCTGCTGGCCGTCCTGTCTCCCCTGGCGGCGGTCTCCCTGCTGGTCTTCTGCCTGCTCTATACCCCCTGCGTGGCGGCCATCGCCTCGGTGAAGCGGGAGCTGGGCGGCAAGTGGGCCGTCGGGATGGTCCTGGGCCAGTGCGCCATCGCCTGGGTCTGCGCCCTGCTCGTCCGGGCCGTCGGCCTTCTGCTGGGGGTGGGGCTGTGAACCTGGCCTCTTGTCTGGTGCTCCTCCTGCTCCTGGCCGCCGTGGGTC
>CAYNZG010000218.1:0-3062 GCA_964401525.1 uncultured Ruminiclostridium sp. | reverse complement strand
GTGGTGACGTTCACCAGGCGGAATGCCGCCCGGCCGGGAGCCAGCTTCCACAGGTGCAGCTCCACCGGGGTGTCGGGATAGAGGACGGTCTTCATGGCGGCGTACATCCGGGTGAGCTTTTCCGGGTGACCGGGGAAGAGGGCCCCGATGGCCAGGCGGCACACATAGCCGTAGGCGCACAGGTCATGGACGAAGGGCCCCTGCAGGCCCCGGCTCTTGGCCACAGCATCGTCCACATGGACCAGGTTGGTGTCGCCGGTGAGGCGATAGAGCAGGTTCTGGGCCTTGCCGATGACCGCCGGGCAGACCAGGTCAGGCTCCCGCTCGGGGATGAGGCTGGCCCGGCGGGGCATGGGCTCGCCGCCGAAGCCGCCCAGGGTGGGGAAGAGGGTGGTGCAGCGGTTGGTGCACAGGAGGGTGCCGCCCTCGTCATAGACCGCCACCTCCGACCGGACAGCCATGCCGCGGCCTTCGCCCCGGTCCAGCAGGTCGGTGAGCTGATCCCGGTAGACGAAGGTCCCCTTCACCGGCTGGATGGGCTTGTGGTAGAAAAATTCATAGTCCAGGTTCACATAGGACTGCTCCGGCTGCAGCTTCTCCTCGATGAGCACGGGGATCGAGGTGGGGCGGGGGAGCTTGGGGGTCACGTTCACCGTGCCCCAGTAGGGGGTCACGCCGAAGGTAGGGATGGCCTGCATCCCGTTCTCATAGGTGTACTGGGGCTCGGACCCGTCTGCGCCCACAGCCAGGGCATAGAGGGCGTGGTCCCGCCAGTTGTATGTCATGGTCCGCCACTCGGTGGTCAGGCCCGTGAGCTGGGCGATCTTCTCCTGCATCGCTTATTCCTCCAAAAATTTTTTCAGGGCATCCAGACGCTTTTCCCCCACGGCCCGGCCGTGGTCGTAGGCTGCCTGGAGCTTCTCCGGGTGGTGCTCCACCCGGCTGACCCCCAGGGGGGCCTCCGGCCGGATGACGAAGACCTCGCCCCGCCGCTCCGCCTCCCGGACGGCGGCAGTGGCCTCGTTGTACCGCTCGTGGCGGATGGCCACGGCCTCGATCAGGTGGGGATAGTTCCGATAGACCCGCCGCAGCATGGGCAGGGCCTTGTTCTTCTCCTTCACGAAGCCCAGAGGCTGGGTGAGGACCACCACGTTCTTCTCATAGCGGGTCTTGGCATAGGCCAGGGGGATGGGATCGACGATGCCCCCGTCCAGCAGCTTCTGGCCGTCGATCTCCACGATGTTGGCCGCCAAGGGCATGGAGGCCGAGGCCCGGAACCAGTCCAGATCCTCCACGCCGCCGTCCGGGCAGTCGTGGTAGACCGGCTGCCCGGTGGTCACATCGGTGGCCACCACGGTAAAGACCAGGGGGTCCTTGCGGTAGGTCTCCAGGTCGAAGGGGTCCAGCTCGTTGGGGATATCCCGGTAGCAGAACTGGGTGTCGAAAATATCCCCGGTCCGAATGAGATTCCGCATACTGGCGTAGCGGGGATCCTTGCAATAGGTCAAATTATAGCGGATGGCGCGGCCGATCTGCCGGGATTTATAGTTGCAGCCAAACACCGCTCCGGCAGAGACGCCCACCAGGCCGTCATAGGTGATCCCGTGTTCCATCATCACATCGGTGACGCCGGCCGTGAACATACCACGCATGGCGCCGCCTTCCAGTACCAGTCCTCGTTTCATTCGTCTGGCCTCCTTTCGGGTCGTGCAAAAAATAACGCTACTTTGTATCCTACCACCCTTTTCTTTCTTTGTAAAGCAAGAGAAATTCTGCCTTTCCCCTTGTGCCGCCGAGGGTTTTATGGCATTATTTATGTTGTAATAGTATGACAAAAAATCGGAAGGAGGCATCGCTATGCTGCGCAAGATCCGTTCCCTGGGGGTCCAGGGCATCGCAGGCTACGAGGTCACCGCCGAGTGCGACCTGGCAGGGCCTTGTTCTTCTCCTTCACGAAGCCCAGAGGCTGGGTGAGGACCACCACGTTCTTCTCATAGCGGGTCTTGGCATAGGCCAGGGGGATGGGATCGACGATGCCCCCGTCCAGCAGCTTCTGGCCGTCGATCTCCACGATGTTGGCCGCCAAGGGCATGGAGGCCGAGGCCCGGAACCAGTCCAGATCCTCCACGCCGCCGTCCGGGCAGTCGTGGTAGACCGGCTGCCCGGTGGTCACATCGGTGGCCACCACGGTAAAGACCAGGGGGTCCTTGCGGTAGGTCTCCAGGTCGAAGGGGTCCAGCTCGTTGGGGATATCCCGGTAGCAGAACTGGGTGTCGAAAATATCCCCGGTCCGAATGAGATTCCGCATACTGGCGTAGCGGGGATCCTTGCAATAGGTCAAATTATAGCGGATGGCGCGGCCGATCTGCCGGGATTTATAGTTGCAGCCAAACACCGCTCCGGCAGAGACGCCCACCAGGCCGTCATAGGTGATCCCGTGTTCCATCATCACATCGGTGACGCCGGCCGTGAACATACCACGCATGGCGCCGCCTTCCAGTACCAGTCCTCGTTTCATTCGTCTGGCCTCCTTTCGGGTCGTGCAAAAAATAACGCTACTTTGTATCCTACCACCCTTTTCTTTCTTTGTAAAGCAAGAGAAATTCTGCCTTTCCCCTTGTGCCGCCGAGGGTTTTATGGCATTATTTATGTTGTAATAGTATGACAAAAAATCGGAAGGAGGCATCGCTATGCTGCGCAAGATCCGTTCCCTGGGGGTCCAGGGCATCGCAGGCTACGAGGTCACCGCCGAGTGCGACCTGGCCGGGGGCCTGCCCAACTTCGACATCGTGGGTCTGGGGGACACCGCCGTGAAGGAGGCCCGGGAGCGGGTCCGGGCGGCCATCAAGAACAGCGGCTTCACCTTCCCCCTGGGGCGGATCACCGTGAATCTGGCCCCGGCCAACCTGCGCAAATCCGGCACGGTCTACGACCTGCCCATTCTGGTGGGCATCCTGTCGGCAGGGGAGCAGATCGCCTGGTGCGACCCCGACTGCGCCTTCCTGGGCGAGCTGTCCCTGTCCGGCACCCTGCGGCCGGTGGTGGGGATGCTCCCCATGGCC
>CAYNZG010000217.1:0-3098 GCA_964401525.1 uncultured Ruminiclostridium sp. | reverse complement strand
ATCCTGGACCGCATCGTGGGCTATCAGCTTTCCCCCCTGCTGTGGAAAAAGATCCGCCGGGGCCTGTCTGCCGGCCGTGACCAGTCGGTGGCGACCCGCCTGGTGGCCGAGCGGGAGGCGGAGATCCGCGCCTTCGTTCCGGAGGAATACTGGAACCTGGAGGCCACCTTCGACCGCATCGCCCCTAACATCGGCTCCTTCAAGGCCCAGTTCTGGGGCCGGGAGAAAAAGATGGAACTCAAGTCCAAGGAGCAGGTGGACCAGGTCCTGGCAGAGATCCAGAAGGGATCCTTTGCCGTCAGCAAGATCAAGCGCCAGGACAAGAGCCGTGCCCCCGCGCCCCCGTTCATCACCAGCTCCCTCCAGCAGGAGGCCAGCCGGAAGCTGAACATGAGCCCTCGGCGGACCATGTCCATCGCCCAGCAGCTCTACGAAGGCGTGGACATCGAAGGGGAGGGGACCGTGGGTCTCATCACCTACATGCGTACCGACTCCCTGCGCATCTCTGAGGAGGCCGTGGCTGCAGCATCCTCCTTCATCTCCGCCCGGTACGGCCAGCAGTATCTGCCCGCCGCGCCCCACCGCTTCAAGACCAAGGCCGGAGCCCAGGATGCCCACGAGGCCATCCGTCCCTCCAATGTGACCCTGACTCCTGAGGCGGTGAAGAAGGACCTGACCGCCGAGCAGTTCCGCCTGTATAAGCTCATCTGGAGCCGCTTCCTGGCCAGCCAGATGGCCTCCGCCATCTACGACAGCGTGGGCATCGAGGTGGAGAACACCGGCTATGTCTTCAAGACCAGCCGCTCCGAGGTGAAGTTCCCCGGCTTCCTGGCGGTCTATGAGGAGGGCAAGGACGAGGAGACCAACGAGATCTCCACTCCTCTGCCCAACCTCCAGGAGGGAGAGCCTCTGACCTGCGCCGCCACCCGGCCGGACCAGAAGTTCACCCAGCCCCCCGCCCGTTACACCGAGGCCACCCTCATCCGGGCCCTGGAGGAGAAGGGCATCGGCCGTCCCTCCACCTACGCCCCCACCATCAGCACCATCATGGCCAGAGAGTATGTGGTGAAGGACGGCAAGCACCTCCACACCACCCCCCTGGGAGAGGTGGTCACCGACCTCATGAAGGATAAGTTCCACGATGTGGTGGACTATACCTTCACCGCCTCCATGGAGAACCGCCTGGACAAGGTGGAGAGCGGTGAGGAGTTCTGGAAGGACGTTCTGAGCGACTTCTACGGCGGCTTCCAGAAGGAGATGACCCAGGCCGAGCAGGACCTGGACGGGGTCCGCATCAAGGTCCCCGACGAGGTCTCCGAGGAGATCTGCGACGTGTGCGGCAAGCAGATGGTGGTGAAATCCGGCCGCTTCGGCCGGTTCCTGGCCTGCCCGGGCTTCCCGGAGTGCACCTTCACCAAGCCGCTGGTCATCGAGATGCCCGGCAAGTGCCCCAAGTGCGGCAGCCGCCTGCTAAAGAAGACCTCCCGCAACGGCTACACCTACTACGGCTGCGAATATAACGGCGACAAGCTGGGCCGGGCCTGCGACTTCATGACCTGGGACGTGCCCGTGAAGGATTGTTGCCCGGAGTGCGGCTGGACCATGTTCAAAAAGTCCGGCCGGGGCTTTAAGAAGCCCTTCTGCATCAACGAGGCCTGCGCTGCCTTCGTCCCAGAGGAGAAGCGGGGCGGCTATCGCAAGAAAAAGACCACAGAGACGGCGGAGTCTGCCGAGGGAGCCGCAGAGGCACCGGCAGAGGATAAGCCCAAGAAAACGGCGGCCAAGAAGACCACCAAGAAGGCAGCCGCCGAGGAAAAGCCCGCCAAGAAGACAGCGGCGAAAAAGACCACCACCACTAAGAAAACGACGACGGCTAAGAAGACGACCGCCAAGAAGACCACCAAGAAAGCGGCGGCGGAGCAGCCCACGGAGGAGAAAGAATGAGCCAACGAGTGACCGTCATCGGCGGCGGCCTGGCCGGGTGCGAGGCCGCCTGGCAGCTGGCCCAGCGGGGGATCCCTGTGACCCTGCATGAGATGAAGCCGACCAAGAAGACCCCGGCCCACCACACCGACCTGTTCGGGGAGCTGGTATGCTCCAACTCCCTGCGGTCCGACCAGTTGGAAAACGCGGTGGGCCTGCTGAAAGAGGAGCTGCGGCGGCTGGGTTCCCTGATCCTCCGCTGCGCAGATGACCATCGGGTGGCGGCCGGTGGCGCGCTGGCCGTGGACCGCCTGGGCTTTGCCCAGGCCATCACCGATGCCATCCGCAGCCATCCCCTCATCGACGTGGTGGAGGGGGAGGTCATGGACCTGCCCGAGGAGGGGGAGGTCATCGTGGCCTCCGGCCCGCTGACCTCCGATGCTCTGGCCGAGGCCATCGCCCGGCGCTATCCCCAGAGCGGCTACCTGCATTTTTACGATGCTGCCGCCCCTCTGGTGACCTACGAGAGCGTGGACATGGACAGCGCCTACTTCGCCTCCCGCTACGACAAGGGGACCCCGGACTATATCAACTGCCCCATGACCCAGGAGGAGTACCTGGCCTTCTGGAAGGAGTTGTGCGCCGCCAAGGAGGCCGGTGTCCACGGCTTTGAGGACAAGAACGTCTTCGAGGGCTGCATGCCCGTGGAGGTCATGGCCCGCCGGGGCGAGCAGACCCTGTGCTACGGTCCCCTGAAGCCCCGGGGCCTCAAGGACCCTAAGACGGGGAAGGAACCCTTCGCCGTGGTCCAGCTCCGCCGGGACAACAGCGAGGGCACCATCTATAACCTGGTGGGCTTCCAGACCCACCTGACCTGGCCGGAGCAGAAGCGGGTCTTCACCATGATCCCGGCTCTGAAGAATGCGGAATTCCTCCGGTACGGGGTCATGCACCGCAACACCTATCTGGACTCCCCCCGGATGCTGGACCGGTACTACCGGGTGAAGGCCGAGCCGCGCATCTGTTTTGCCGGGCAGGTCACCGGCGTGGAGGGCTATGTGGAGTCCACCGCCTCCGGCTGCCTGGCCGGGTTAGAGTTGGCACGGCGGCTGCTGGGCAAGCCCCCTGTGGACTTCCCGGCGGAGACCGCCATCGGCGCGCTGGCTCTGTACATC
>CAYNZG010000216.1:0-3127 GCA_964401525.1 uncultured Ruminiclostridium sp. | reverse complement strand
CCGCACCTGTGCCGGAGCAAGCCCCTCCGCCGCCCATGGAGGACGACCTGCCTCCCTGGGACCTGGAGCCGGAGGCCCCTCCGGCCCCGAAGCCCGTCAAAAAGCCCGCGCCGGTCAAGGCAGCGCCTCCGCAGCAGAAGCCTGCGGCTCCCGCGCCGAAGGCCGCGCCCCCGGCAGTGCACGGGGGAGGGGATTGGGCCGGATTCGTGAAGAGCATGAGAGAGGTGCCACCGATGCTCCTCTCCTTCCTGCGGAAGCCCGGCACCGTCACCGGGGTCTTTGGGGAAAATGTTCTCACCCTCTGGGTGGACTCGGACTTTACCCAAGGCATCCTGAGCAAGCCGGACACCAAGACCTTTTTGGAGCGGTCGGCCGAGAGTTACACGGGCCATCCCCGCCGGGTGCTCATCAAGGTGGGTCAGCCTGGCCCGGAGGACCTGGCCCCGGCTCCGGTCACACCTGCCCCTCAGGAGGACCCCTTCCGGGACCTCATGGAGCGCAGCCGACCCTATGATAACTTCACAGTAAAGTAACTTATCACACTATAACATAAAGGAGAATTTTTATGGCAAAAGGATATGGACGTCCCCCTGTCAGCAGAAAGGGCGGCAAGGGAGGCATGGGCATGGGTATGCCCGGCCTGAACATGGACATGATCAAGCAGGCCCAGAAGATGCAGGCTGACATGGAGAAGACCCAGGCAGAGCTGCAGGAGAAGGAATACACCGCCACCGCCGGCGGCGGCGTGGTGGCTGCCACCGTGGACGGCAAGCACACCCTGAAGGCTCTCACCATCGACCCCGAGGCTGTGGATCCCGATGATGTGGAGATGCTCCAGGACATGGTCATCGCCGCCGTGAACGAAGCCGTCCGGGCTGCCATGGACGACATGAGCAGCAGCATGAACAAGATCACCGGTGGGATGAACCTGCCGTTTTAACGCGCTGGAAAGGGAGGCATTTCCATGAAGATCACCCTGTTGGAACCCCTGGGCATCCCTGCCGAGACCTTAGCTGGCTACCAGGCTAAGCTGGAGGCGGCGGGACACACCTTTACCGCTTACGACACCAAGACCGCTGACCCCGCAGAGCTGATCGCCCGCACCGGCGACAGCGACATCGCAATCATCGCCAATACCCCTTATCCCGCCGCCGTGGTGGAGGCTGCGCCCAATCTGAAGCTGCTGAACGTGGCCTTCACGGGCATCGATCATGTGGGTCTGGCCGCCTGCAAGGAGAAGGGCGTGATGGTCTGCAACGCGGCGGGCTACTCCACCCAGTGCGTGGCCGAGGAGGCCCTGGGCCTGGCCATCGCCTGCCTGCGCTTCCTGCCCGCCTGTGACAAAGCTGTCCGCGAAGGCGGCACCAGCGCCGGGCTGCGGGGCCGGGAGATCGGTGGCAAGACAGTGGGCATCGTGGGCACTGGGGCCATCGGCACCATGACGGCCCGGCTGTTCCTGGCCTTCGGGGCCAGGGTGATCGCCTACTCCCGCACGGTCCGCCCGGAGGTGGAGGCCATGGGCGTGAAGTATGTCTCCCTGGAGGAAGTGATGGAGCGCAGCGACATCGTCTCCATCCACACCCCCAACACCGCCGAGACCAAGGGCCTGATCTCCGCCGACCTGCTCGGCCGGATGAAGCCCACGGCGATCTTCCTGAACACGGCCCGCGGTGCCATCGTGGACAACGCCGCCCTGGCCCAGGCCCTGAACGAGGGCAGGATCGCCTCTGCGGGCATCGATGTCTTCGACATGGAGCCGCCGATCCCTGCGGACTATCCGTTGCTCCAGGCCAAGAACACCGTCCTGGCCCCCCATGTGGCCTTCCTCACCGAGGAGAGCATGCTCCGCCGGGCGGAGATCGTCTTCCGGAACCTGGATGCCTACCTGGCCGGAACGCCGGAAAACGTCTGCAAGCTCTGACAAAAGATAGAACGCCCCGGTGTGACTGCGCAGCAGTCGCACCGGGGCGTTTTTTAGGCGAACACGTCGGAAAAGGTCTCCGGGCAGAGCTCCCGGATCTTGGCCTGCAGGGTCTTCAGGTCCTGGAAGGTCTCCGGCCGCTTGGTGGGGTCCCGGAGCAGGGCGGAGGGATGGTAGATGGCCATGACCTGCACCCCGGCCCGCTCAAACCACTGGCCGTGCTGGCGGGTGATGCGGAAGTCCTTGTCGATGATGCGCATGGCGGCGATGCGCCCCAGGCAGACGATGATCTTGGGCTTCAGCATGGCGGTCTGCATCCGCAGATAGCCGATGCAGGCATCCTGCTCTAGGGCCAGCGGGTCCCGGTTCCGGGGCGGGCGGCACTTGACGATGTTGGCGATGTAGACATTCCGCCGGTCCACGTCGATGACCGACAGCATCACATCCAAAAGCTGCCCGGCGGGGCCCACGAAGGGCTCTCCCTGCAGGTCCTCCTGCTCGCCGGGGCCTTCGCCGATGAAGAGCACATCGGCCTGCCGGTCGCCCACGCCGAAGACGACGTTGTGCCGGGTCTCTGCCAGGGCACAGTTTTGACAGTGCAGGCAGCGGTCCTCCAGTTCTTCCCATGTTACCATTCGGGGTCCCTCCTTGCGGGGCTGATCTTTTCCCCATTATATCAGCCCCCGGGGGAAAAAACAACGGTCACGGCTTGGGTTTGGCCCGGAAGACCATGGCCACCACCGCCCCGAAAAAGACCGCTGCGGTAATGCCTCCGGCGGTGGAGGTGATGCCCCCGGTGAGGGCCCCTAAGAAGCCGCTCTCGGCGACCCCAAGGCGCACGCCGTGGGCCAGGCTGTACCCAAAGCCGGTGAGAGGGACGGTGGCTCCGGCCCCGCAGAGGTCCACTAAGCGGCCGTACAGGCCCACGGCCTCGAGGATCACCCCGGCCACCACATAGAGGACCAGGATGCGGGCGGGGGTCAACTTGGTCTTGTCGATGAGGAGCTGTCCCAGCAGACAGAGGAGGCCGCCGCAGAGGAAGGCGGCCAGATAGGTTTTCAGGTCACTCATGGGGATCTCCTTTCCGTTGGGTTGTGATGGCCACGGCGTGGCAGATGCCGGGGATGCTCTCCCCCTGCATGGTGGCTGTGGGGGAGTGGAGGGCCCCGGTGCCGCAGAAGAGGAGGTTTTGATAGGTCCCCTCCA
>CAYNZG010000215.1:0-3209 GCA_964401525.1 uncultured Ruminiclostridium sp. | reverse complement strand
GGATCATCAGCAGCAGGCCCTGAGAAGCGGTATAGGTGGTGGTCAGAGCACCGGTGGACAGGGAGCCGTGGACAGCACCGGCAGCACCGGCCTCGGATTCCATCTCAACGATCTTGACGCGGTTGCCGAAGATGTTTCTCCGGTCCTGGTTAGCCCATTCGTCCACGTTCTCCGCCATGGGAGAGGAGGGGGTGATGGGGTAAATAGCAGCGACTTCGGTAAAAGCGTATGCGACGTGGCCGGCGGCGGCGTTGGCGTCCATACTCTTAAAGGGTCTCATATCTTTCATTTCGCTGCGCCTCCTTTCTGTGCGGCCATGGCACGAACCTGAACATAAGTGAACTCCGGCATCTCCCGGGCGGTGATCACGTTGTGGGGGCAGACGTAGGAGCAGATGTTGCAGTCTTCGCAGCGATCGGGGGTGATCACAGCGCGGCCGTCTTCCAGGTGGATGAGCTGGTCAGGACAGTTGTCCACGCAGTCACCGCAGCCGACGCAGCCCACCCAGCACAGCTGCTTGCGGGTCTCGGGGTCATCCTTGGATGCACAGGGGACCAGCTTTGCGCCCTTGTAAGGCACGATAACGGGCAGTTCCTGGGGGCAGACATGGACGCAGGCGGTGCAGCCCACGCACTTCAGGTGGTCCACCTTGGCAGTGCCCTGCTCGATGTTGATGGCGTCGAAGCGGCAAGCCTTGGCGCAGTCGCCGAAGCCGGCGCAGCCATAGGAGCAGTGGCCGTCCAGGTCCATCTTAGCGGCCTCACGGCAGGAGGTCGCACCGGCAGCCACGTAGACTTCGTGGTTGTGCCAGCCGCCGCGGCAGCGGACGAAAGCGGTGGTAGACTTCAGCTCAGCCAGGTCGTGGTAGGTGTCCACGATGATCTTCTTGCGGCAAGCCACGGTGCAGGCGGCGCAGCCCACGCACTTTTCATAGTCGATCTGTGCGCAGTTGTCCACGATGCTGATGGCTTCCTGAGGACATGCCTCGGCGCAGTCGCCGCAGCCGATGCAGCTGTGGCCGCACAGGCGCAGAGCCTTCTCTTCCTCGTCCTTGTTGGAGCACAGGACAAAGTTGGAGGCATCTTCGGGGACCATTTCGATCAGGCCCTGGACGCAGGCAGCGACGCAGTCGCCGCAGCCGTCGCACTTTTCCTTGTCCAGCTTCACAGCACCGTCCACGACGCTCAGAGCGCCCTGGGGGCAGGCTGCCACGCAGGAACCGGCGCCAACGCACCCGTAAGAACATTCGCCCTCAGCGAAGCCGGCCTTGACGGCTTCTTCACAAGAGGCGTAGTACTTCAGGCGAGACTTACCGGCTGCGCAACCGGAACATTTGATAGAGGGGATCTGCTTTTCCAGATTGTTTGGTTGCATTGGTTATCTCACATCCTTCTATTGCTTTGCGAGGTTAGTTATTTTCCATTGCCATTATGGCCCCAAGCGCACAGAATGTCAACAGCCTAAATCAAATTTTTCGTCTTTTTGCACTTTTTTTAATGGTTTGCCTTCCTAAATTTTCAGGATAACTCAACAAAAGTTTTGTTAGTCTTGGCTAACTATCCTCCGATTGTTCTAACAAAATCCTTGACACACTGTTTCTGAGATGGTACCTTAAATATCAGAAAAATACTATGGAAATACCGTACAGGAGGAGCCTATGGAGCCCATCTTTCTCTCGGGATACGCCAAGCTGCCCGACAACACCACCGCCCACAAATTGTACGATCACCTGGTCCTGGTGGTCACGGTCCAGGTCCCGGAGGGGACCATCCTGGATGCCGACTGCACCATGGCCACCGAGCTGGGCCGTCGGTTCATCCGGGAGTTGCTCACAGGCTATGACCTCCACCGGGGGCCGGAGCCGGTGCTCACCAGCCTGAACCAGCGCTATTACGGTCACCTGCGCAAGGCCCTGCAGACCTGCTTCAAGGGTATCTGCGTGCAGTATGGGGAGTACCTCCGGGCCAATCCCCCCTCCCCTGCGCTACACATTTAAATACAATAACAGAACAATAAAAAACGCCTGCTTTCGCAGGCGGATAGAAAACCGGCACGGTGCTTTCTCTCAGAGCACCGTGCCGGTTCATTTGCATCTGTTAAAAAGAGATTGGAATGATCAGGATATATTCAGGTAAACTCAAGCCTTCTTTGCGGCCTTAGCAGTTGCCTTCTCATCCTGTTCAGCCAGCATATCGCGGCAGGACTTCTCGAAGATCTCGATGCCCTCTTCCACATACTGGCGGCGGTCAGCCTTGTTGGTACCGATGAACTCGATGAAGATAGCCAGAACGATACCGACGAACAGACCGTAGGACGGGTTAGCGCAGGTTGCGATAGCACCAGCGGTGATACCGGCGCAGCCACGCTCCACGTTGGTGCGGCACATGTTGATGCCCACGTAGAAGGAGCCGAATGCCTGGATGATCAGGGTCTGAGCCATAGCCAGAGGCAGGATGGGCTTGATCAGACACATCAGAGGCACGATCAGCTGGCAGATCCACTTGGTAGTGTTGAAGGTGCAGGAGCCACCGAAGATGGAGTACATGTTCTCCTTGCCGGTCTTATAACGCTCGGCAACGGAGACGGTCATTGCGGACCACAGGGGACCGGACATGGTGCAGGTGGGGCTGAAGAAAGCCTCGATCAGGTTACGAATACCGCAGCAGATGTTGGTACGGTCGGGGTCCACGTCGATGTACTCGTCCTGACGATAACGCTTGGTATCCTCCATGAAGGCGGTACCGCCGACGATATCGCCGAATGCGATAACGTAGCACATGACTGCCATGGGGATGGTCTGCACCAGGATGCTCATGTTCACGCCGATGCCGACGATAGAGAAGTTCTGCCACACCCAGGTCAGGCCGGGGATGGGGTTGAACCAGAAGCTTTCCACGGTAGAGAAATCGGGCAGGGGGCACTCGCCAATGGTCCAGGCGATGATACCACCCAGGATGATGGAGGGCACGAAGCCGGCCTTGGTCAGCAGGTGGATAAACTTGCTCTTGCTGTTGAACTTCAGCTTGCCGAAGCCCTGGGAGAACAGCAGGAAGATGCCGAAGCAGCAGCCGATGGACCAGGACACAGGATACATGAAGAAGCCCTTGCCGCCTGCTTCCAGAGACTTAAAGCCGTACTGGCCGCAGCAGGCAGCGAAACCGGCGCCTATCAAAATACCGCCCTTCAGAGACTGGGGGCAGATATCGACC
>CAYNZG010000214.1:0-3223 GCA_964401525.1 uncultured Ruminiclostridium sp. | reverse complement strand
AAATGTCTAAACCGTTTTGGAAGTTTCAGAACATCGTCGGCGGCAGCGCGGAGCTGCTGCTGTACGGTGACATTTCAGACAGCACATGGTGGGGCGACGAAGTGACGCCCAAGCAGTTTGCGGAGGACCTGGAAAAGCTGGGGAGCGTGAACGAGATCACGGTGCGCATCAACAGCGGCGGCGGAGATGTGTTCGCCGCGCAGACCATCGGCAACCTGCTGGAACAGCACGGGGCGAATGTGGTGGCGCGCATCGACGGCCTCTGCGCCAGCTCCGCCACCATCGTAGCCTGCCACTGCAACAAGGTGGTGGCGGCAGACGACAGCACCTACATGGTCCATCCGGTGCGGCTGGGCCTGATGGGCTATTACGACGCCGTGACCATGCAGCAGTATTTGAGCGCGCTGGATACCATCAAGGAGAACATCATCAGCCTGTACGCGAAGAAGACCGGTCGGGAGAAGGACGAAGTGACCGGCTGGATGGACGCGACAAGCTGGTGGACGGCGGCACAGGCCAAAGAGAACGGCTTTGTGGACGAGCTGATGGATGACGGAGAAAAGCCGGTGGTAGAAAACCGAAGCGGCGTTCTGTTCGTCAACAGCGTGGATATGCACCTGCCTTTTGACAAGGCACCGACCTTTATGCAGAACAGTTTGGCAGCACCCACCGCCGCCGGACGTTTTGTAAATAATCCCGAAGCCGAGAGGCCGGGAGAACAACATGAGGAGGCACAGAACATGGAAATCAAGACCGTGGACGACCTGCGTCAGGCTTATCCTGAACTGGTTGCCCAAATCGAGCAGGCGGCGGCTGATCGTGCGACCAATGACGAGCGTGCGCGCATCCGCGACATCGAGGAGATGGCACTGCCCGGCAGCGAGGACATCACCGCAGAGGCGAAGTTCACCAAGCCCCTGAGCGCCAATGACTACGCGAGAGCGGCCATGAAGCGCGCCAAGGAGCAGGGCGAGGGCTACCTGAACGCGGCCAAGGGCGACGCAGCCAAGAGCGGAGCGGGTCAGGTGAAGCCCACGCCGCCCACCGTGACCGACGAGTTCATGGACGCCATCAAGAGCCTGGGCACTGACGCCCAGAAGAAGTAAGGGAGGGAGAACACATGAGCATGGATTTGGCAAAGAAGACCTTTTCCACCGAGCCGGAGTATTTCATCGCCGGAACCAACATCCGCATCGCTACGGCGGTGAAGGAGGCGGGCGCTGACCTTGATGCCCACACTCCCGTCCTGCTGGCGGAGGGCAAGGTGACTGCGGTGGCCGACAAGGACAATCTGACCGGTCTGTACGGCGTGACTGCCGAGGCGGCCAAGAGCGGCGAGGACGCCATCATCTATCTCTCCGGCGAGTTTTTCGCCGACGGCCTGGTGCTGCCCGGCGGCATGACCTCTGCGGATGTGGAAGTCGCGCTGCGCAACATCGGCATCTACTTGAAGTAAGGAGGAACACTGAGATATGCCTAACGAAGTGAATATCTATACACCCCGGTATCTTGCCGAGGTGGTGCGACAGGCTCCCCCTGTCCACACCTTTTTCCGCGACACCTTTTTCACCAACCGCAAGACCTTCTCCACCGAGCGCGTGGACATCGACCTGGTGAAGGGCGACCGCCGCATGGCTGCCTTTGTGCATCCCCGCGTGGGCGGGCAGGTGCTCAAGGCCAACGGCTTCTCCACCGAGAGCTACAAGCCGCCCCTGATCAACCCCTACGATGTGACCACGGCAGACCAGTTCATGACCCGTCTGCCCGGCGAGGACCTGTACAGCGGCATGACCCCTGCCCAGCGCGCCGCCCGCAGACTGATGGAGGAGTACACCCGCCTGAACGACGCCACCACGCGCCGCGAGGAGTGGATGTGCGTGCAGGCCATTGTGACCGGCCAAATCCCCGTTGTCGGCCCCGGCGTGGATGAAGTCATCGACTTCGGCTTCACCAACAAGGTCAAGCTGACCGGCACTGCCCAGTGGGGCAAGAGCGCTGCCGCGCCCATCGACAACCTGGAAGACTGGACCGAGCAGGTGCTGACCGGCGGCTTCACCAATGTGGACCGCGTGATCATGGGCAAGAGCGCGCTGCGCGCCTTCATCGCAGATGAGAAGGTGCAGAAGCTGCTGGACAACCGCCGCATCAACATCGGCGGCTATGACCCCCGTGACCTGCCCAACGGCGTGAAGTATTACGGGCATCTGACCAGCCCCAACATCGACCTGTACACCTACGGCGAGGTCTATCTGGACGACTGGACTGACCCCACCACTCCCACCGTGAAGCCCCTGGTGCCTGAGAATGTGGTCATCCTGATCTCCGGTCAGGCCAACTACATGATGGCCTACGGTGCCTGCACCTACATTGAGGACGCTTCCCAGCAGTGGGTAACGGCGGAGACCGACAGACTGCTGCGCAGCTATGTGGAGCATCATCCCGACCGCCGCATGGTGGAGTTGCAGGCACATCCCCTGCCCATCCCCGACAAGGTGGACAGTTGGCTGGTGGCCGAAGTGTGCTGATATGGCACTGTTCGAGCTGAAACAGGACTATAAGCCGACGGAGGAGGGGCTGCCCCCTCCTCCGACCTTTAAGGACTGCGCGGCGGCGGACATCGACATGGTGTTCTTTAACGGCGACGAGCACGCAGACCTCCACCTGATCGACGGCAAGGAAGCTCTTGTGGTGATCGTGGAGGGCGGACTGCGGGAGCATAATTCACACTGGGAGGCGGGAGCCAAACAGAACTTCGACATCGGACTGTACACGGCACACAGCATTCTGTACATCCGGTCGGAGGATTATGGACCGAAGCCGAAGGTGGGAAAGCTGCTGGTGATGGATGCCGGAACAGACCACAAGCGCACCTACAGCATTATGAAATGCGAGGACGAGTGCGGCGTGTACCGCATGACGCTTGAGAGGACGAGACAATGAGCAATGTCCGATACGACGCCGGCACCATGACCATTGAGGTCGATGGGCTGGACGATGTGAGCGCGGTGCTGGGAGACCTGCGGAAGAAGACCCCGGCGGTGGCAAAGGTCGCCATCAACGCGACGGCGCGGCAGGCACGCAAACTGATGATCGCGCAGGCGAAAGCCAGATACGCGGTGAACAGCGCGGGCAAGCGGCACCTGAACGAGCTGGTCCAGCGCAAGAAAGCCAGCAACAAGAGCCTGAGTGCGGAGCTGCATATTGCCAGCTTCCGAAACGACCT
>CAYNZG010000213.1:0-3228 GCA_964401525.1 uncultured Ruminiclostridium sp. | reverse complement strand
GGGCTGTGCTGGGTGGAGAGCACCACGGTGTCCACCCGGAAGGGACGGCCGTTTTCATCGTATTCCACGGTGATCTGGGTCTTGCCGTCGGGACGGAGATAGTCCACAAGACCCTGCTTGCGCACGTCGGTCAGACGCTTGGCCATCCTGTGGGAGAGGGAGATGGCCAGGGGCATCAGCTCAGGGGTCTCGTCGCAGGCATAGCCGAACATCATGCCCTGGTCCCCGGCGCCGTTGTCCAGCTCGGTATCGCCGCCTTCCTTGGCCTCCAGGGACTTGTCCACGCCCATGGCGATATCGGCGCTCTGCTCGTCAATGTTGGTGATGATGCCGCAGGTCTCGCAGTCGAAGCCATACTTGGCCCGGTCATAGCCGATGTCCCGGATGACCTCGCGGGCGATCTTGGGGATGTCCACATAGCAGTTGGTGCTGATCTCACCCATGATGTGGATGAGACCGGTGGAAGCGGTGGTCTCGCAGGCCACGCGGCCGGTGGGGTCCTGCTCTAAGATAGCGTCCAGGACGGCATCGGAGATCTGGTCGCAGATCTTATCGGGATGTCCTTCTGTCACGGACTCGGAAGTGAAAAATCGACGGCTCATGATGATATCCTCCAGATTTTCAGATTTTGATATAGCATAGTGTCGAAAAAAGGAAAGGGTGCACGCACAGTGCCTCCCGGCAGGGGCAAGTTATCGGTTTACACGGACCAGCTGTTCAGGTAGTTCTCCTGGTCGGGGGTCAGGGTGTCGATGGACAGGCCCAGGGCGGCCAGCTTGGCCCGGCCGATCTCATCGTCGATGGAGGCAGGGATGGCATAGACCTTCTTCTCCAGGCCGGTCTGCTTGGTCAGCCATTCGGCAGCCAGGGCCTGGACGGCAAAGGACATATCCATGATCTCGGCGGGGTGGCCGTTCCCGGCGGCCAGGTTCACCAGGCGGCCCTCAGCCAGGACGTTCAGAGTGTGGCCGTTGGACAGGGTGTATCCGATGATGTTCTCCCGGCGGAGAGTCTGCTCCACAGACATGGCCCGCAGCTCGGCCACGGCCACCTCGCAGTCGAAGTGACCGGCGTTGGCCAGCAGGGCGTTGTGCTTCATCTTTTCAAAGTGGCGGGGGACGATGACATCCTTGCAGCCGGTGACGGTGACGAAGATGTCGCCCAGGGGAGCGGCCTCGTCCATGGTCATCACCCGGAAGCCGTTCATGGTGGCATCCAGGGCCTTGAAGGGGTCGATCTCAGTGACGATCACATTGGCACCCATCCCGGCAGCGCGCATGGCCACGCCCTTGCCGCACCAGCCGTATCCGGCCACCACCACGGTCTTCCCGGCCACCACCAGGTTGGTGGTGTGCATGATGCCGTCCCACACGGACTGGCCGGTGCCGTACTTGTTGTCGTAGTAGTGCTTGGCCTTAGCGTCGTTCACGGCCATCATGGGACAGGGCAGGATGCCCTCCTTCTCCCGGGCCTTCAGGCGGAGGATACCGGTGGTGGTCTCCTCGCAGCCGCCCAGCAGGCAGTCGGCGTACTCCTTGCACTTGCCGCCCAGCAGGTCGATGAGGTCACCGCCGTCGTCGATGACGATGTGGGGGTGGCACTTGAGGGTCTCGGTCAGGTGGGTCTCATACTCCTCGGGGGTGGCCCCGTAGATGCCAAAGGTCTCCACGCCCAGGGAGGCCAGGCCGGCGGCCACGTCATCCTGGGTGGACAGGGGGTTGGAGCCGGTCAGGTAGACCTCCGCGCCGCCCTTGGACAGCACATAGCCCAGGTTGGCGGTCTTGGCCTCCAGGTGGACGGATACCGCCACCCGCAGACCCTTGAAGGGCTGCTCCTTTTCGAAGCGGGCCTCGATCCAGGACAGGGCGGGCATGAAATCCCGGACCCACTGGATCTTTCTCCGGCCGGACTCGGCCAGGGACATATCTTTTACAATGCTCATCGGTCTCGTTCCTTTTCTGTTGTGATCTATCTTTGCAGTTTGCGCAGCAAAAAAGAGCTCCCCAAGGAAGCTCTGTCGCAAACTGCGGCGCTTCCTTATCGCTGTTAGCGGAACCACCTTTCCCCGAGGGCAGGTTGGTGTGGGGTCATGGAGCTAACTCTCTCGCCCACTCTTGATAACGCGCTCCTATTCAACTGCGAGTCCATGGGATCCATGGATAGTTTATTATAGCCTCTTTCGCTATAAAAGGCAAGAAAAATTTTACCCGACCGGACCTGTAGAGAAATGTTCACAGATTATGGTAGACTTCCCGCCCCAAAGCGGGTAAAATATTGGGCACATCTATCATCCATTTTAAGGAGGTCATGTCTTTTGCGTGCCATGCAACAATGGTTAGAGCGTTTCTGCCGCAAGCACCCCCGCCTGAGCATCCCCGGCCTGATGCGATATATCGTCATCGGCAATGTCCTGGTCTATCTTCTGGATATGTTCAGCCTCGGCGGAGCCGGGGTGGGTTCGGCCCTGTTTTCCTTCAGCCGGGAGGCCATCCTCTCCGGGCAGGTCTGGCGGCTGGTCACCTTCATCTTCGTGCCCTACAGCAGTCAGGGGGTCTTTTTCTTTGCCCTGACCCTCTACTTCTACTACTTCATCGGCAACGCCCTGGAGCGGGAATGGGGGCCCAATAAGTTCACCATCTTCTACTTCTTCGGCGTGCTGCTGAACGTCCTCATCGGCTTCCTGGTTGGCGGTGCCTCCATGTACTATGTGAATATGTCCATGTTCTTCGCCTTCGCCACCCTGTATCCCGACCTGCAGTTCCTGCTGTTCTTCATCATCCCCGTGAAGGCCAAGTGGCTGGCCTGGATCGACGCGGCCTACTTCGCCTTCGCCGTGGTCCAGTATCTCATGGCGGGACGGGTCCTGCTGGCCCTCATCCCCATCGTGGCGGTGCTGAACTACCTGCTCTTCTTCGCCTCGGACATCGGCAACCTCTTCTCCTCCGCCAAGCGCCGGGTCCAGTGGAAGGCTCAGACCCGCGGCTCCTACGGCGGGCCGAAGGTAGTGAACTTCCACGGTCAGAAGACCCAGTCCAAGGAGAATTATCTCCACCGCTGCGCCGTCTGCGGCAAGACCGACCTCTCCGACCCCCAGATGGAGTTCCGTTACTGCTCCCGGTGCAACGGCTACTACTGCTACTGCGCCGACCACATCAACAGCCATGTTCACATCCAGTGACCGGCGGAAAGCGAGGGTATCCCCATGACTGACCAAGAACTGGTGGAGCT
>CAYNZG010000212.1:0-3278 GCA_964401525.1 uncultured Ruminiclostridium sp. | reverse complement strand
CCCCCCAGGGCTTCCTGCTGTCCAACACCCTCATCCTGGACCTGCTGAACGCCCAGGCTGACACCCTGAACGAACGAAAAGATTGGAAGGACCTGCTCCACGGCACGTCCGACCTGGAATGATACCCCCTCGAAAGGAGCCACACACCCATGAAATACATCCTCATCATCGGGGACGGCATGGCCGACAACCCCGTTCCTGAGCTGGACCATAAGACCCCCCTCCAGGCCGCCAGCATCCCCGTGCTGGATGCCCTGGCCGCCAAGGGCGAGCTGGGCAGCGTCATCAACTGTCCCGGCGACCTGCCCGCCGGCAGCGACACCGCCATCCTCTCCATCTTCGGCGCAGACCCCAAGGTCTGCTACACCGGCCGCTCCCCCCTGGAGGCTGCTGCCACCGGCATCCAGCTCCAGCCCGGTGACGTGTCCTACCGCTGCAACATGGTGGCCTATGAGGACAACGACCTGCCCTTCGCAGAGAAGAAGATCCTCTCCCATTCCGGCGGCTCCATCGACGGGGACCTGTCCATCCAGCTCATCACCGACCTGTTCCGGGATCCCCGCTTCCAGGCGGCCGCCCAGAAGGCGGGCATGGTGGTCCACCCTGCCGCCTCCTTCCGGCACATCGCCGTCCAGGCCCAGGCCAACATCACCGGCATCTCCCTCATCCCGCCCCACGATCACCTGGGCGAGGTCATCGGCCCCCTGCTCCCCTCCGGCAACGACAACGCTGCCGTGCTGAAGGACCTTATGGAGCTGGCCCACCAGGTCCTGGACCACCACCCCATCAATGAGGCCCGCCGGGCCGAGGGCAAGCTCCCCGCCAACGGCGTTTGGTTCTGGGCTGAGGGCAGCGCCGTGGCCCTGGACTCCTTCTGGGACAAGTACCACAAGACCGGCTGCGTCATCTCCGCCGTCCCCCTGTGCTTCGGCATCGCCCGCCTGTCCGGCCTGGACATCCGGGAGGTGGAAGGCGCCACCGGCGAGCTGGATACCAACTATGAGGGCAAGGTAGCCGCCGCCCTGGAGGAGCTGAAGACCCACGACTTCGTGGCCGTCCACGTGGAGGCCCCCGACGAGTGCACCCACAACGGCGACCTGCCCGGCAAGCTCCAGGCCATCGACTGGCTGGACAGCCGCGTGGTGGGCCCCCTGACCCAGGCCCTGGACCGGGAAGGCACCGACTACCGTCTGCTGGTCCTCTCCGACCACAAGACCCTCACCGCCACCCGCGGCCACGACGGTGACCCCGTCCCCTACCTTATCTACGACAGCCGGAAGGACTCCGGCCTGGGCCTGCCCTACACCGAGGAATCCGGCCTGAAGGGCACCCTGTATCCCGAGGGCGCACCGGTCCTCATGAAAAAATTGTTTGAACTTTGATTCAAAATAAAACACTGCACTGCAACAACAAATCCAAAGAGTATGGAGGAACAAACCATGAGTAAGATCGCTTTTTCCCCCGCAGATATCCTGTTGCCCGTTGACTGCGGCCTGACCAAGTGGGCTGTCGTGGCCTGCGACCAGTACACCTCTCAGCCCGAATACTGGGAGCGGGTGGACAAGTACGTGGGCGACGCTCCCTCTACCCTGCGCCTGGTCCTGCCCGAGAGCAAGCTGGAGAACGACAACGTGGAGGAAGAGATCCAGAAGATCAACGCCACCATGACCAAGTATCTGGAGGAGGACCGTCTGCGCTCCCTGGACAACGCTCTGCTGTATATCGAGCGTAAGCTGGACAACGGCAAGGTCCGTTACGGCCTCATCGGCAAGCTGGACCTGGAGCAGTATGACTACTCCAAGGGTTCCGGCACCCCTGTCCGTGCCACCGAGGGCACCGTGCTGGAGCGTATCCCCCCCCGTATGCGCGTCCGCCGCAACGCTCCCATCGAGCTGCCCCACATCATGGTCCTGATCGACGATCCCGACAAGAACATCATCGAGCCTCTCCACGACCAGAAGAAGAACATGTCCATGGTCTACAAGACCACCCTCATGGAGCGCGGCGGCCTGATCGAAGGCTGGCTGCTGGACCAGAAGCAGTGCCAGGAGGTCCTGGACAAGATGAGCGTCCTGGCCGATCCCGACCGCTTCGCTAAGTTCTATCACGCCGAGGGCTACCCCGTGCTGACCTTCGCCATGGGCGACGGCAACCACTCCCTGGCCACCGCTAAGGCTTGCTGGGAGGAGCTGAAGCCCACCCTGAGCGAGGCTGAGCGCGAGACCCACCCCGCTCGCTACGCCCTCATCGAGCTGACCAACCTCCACGACGACTCCCTGGAGTTCGAGGCCATCCACCGCGTGCTGGTGGACGTGGACCCCAAGAAGCTGCTGAACGACTTCCTGGCTGCCTATCCCGGCGCTCACTATGGCGAGGGCGAAGGCCACCAGATCAAGTACACCATGAAGGGCGAGTCCGGCGTGGTCACCGTGCCCAACCCCACCGCACAACTGGAGGTCGGCACCCTGCAGTCCTTCCTGGACACCTATCTGAAGGAGAACGGCGGCAAGATCGACTATATCCACGGCGAGGATGTCACCACCGAGCTGGCTAATGTGGACAACGCCATCGGCTTCATCCTCCCCGCCATGGGCAAGGATCAGCTCTTCCCCACCGTCATCTTCGACGGCGCTCTGCCCCGGAAGACCTTCTCCATGGGCGAAGCCCACGACAAGCGTTTCTATCTGGAGTCCCGCAAGATCAAGTAATCTGCTTTGATCTCACGGTCGCTTCTGTAAGCCGATCCCGTTCTTTGCCTGCCGCCGCCTGGGCGGCAGGCAAAGTTTCTTATTCCAATCCCCTGCCTGACGATGGGAGGTCACTATGGAACCACTCACCCTCCAAGCCCCTGCAAAGATCAATCTGACCCTGGATATTCTGGGGACCCGGCCCGACGGCTACCATGAAATGGACATGGTCATGCAGTCGGTCTCCCTCTGCGATGCCCTCACCCTGGACCTCGGTGCCCCCGGCGGTATCCGGGCGGAGTCCGGCCTCCGGTTCCTGCCCAACGACAAGGGCAATCTGGCCGTGGCCGCCGCCCTGGCCTTCCGCCAGGCCACCGGGCAAACCTGGGAGGACCTGCATATCCAGATCCGGAAAAACATCCCCGTCTGCGCCGGGACCGCCGGCGGCAGCAGCGATGCCGCCGCGGTGCTCCGGGGCCTGAATGCCCTCACCGGCGCAGGCCTCTCCCCGGAGGCTCTGGCCGAGATCGGCCGGGAGGTCGGCTCCGATGTCCCCTACTGCGTGCTGGGCGGCACCGCCCAGCACGCAGT
>CAYNZG010000211.1:0-3289 GCA_964401525.1 uncultured Ruminiclostridium sp. | reverse complement strand
CCCGTCGCCAACGCGCTGACCGGCAGCAGCGACAGGCACATAGCTACAGTCAGGACCATAGCTAACAATCGTTTCTTCATGTTTTTCCTCCTTTTGATCACTCGGGGGTTGTTTTGTTTGCCGGAGCTGGCCCCACCGGCATTGCTGCCGGGAATGCGTAGTCCGAACAGCTTATCTGCATTTTACTATGGAATTCCTACCATGACAAGTCTTTCACAAATATTTTTAGAATTTTTACTTTCGGGACAAAAAGAGCCGGTGCACACAGCACCGGCTCTGGATTTTGCTCCCCCCTTGAGGGAGGCTTGAGCGTTGGCAAGAACTGAGAAAGGAGAGGGCATCACAGCACCCCCAGCCGACCCAACAGGGCTACCACTTCGTCCCGCTTGGCGCAGCCCTCTGGGTTCGTGCCGTCCACCACGCCCTTGGCCGCGGCCCGCTGCCAGTGGCCCTCCGCCTGGGACCAGGCAGGCTCCGGAAGGGTCCTTGCGTGCTGCATCGCCTTCTTCAGCAGCCCATAGGCTTCCTCGTTGGTGATCTGAGACAGATCCATGGCTTCCTCCTCCTTTTCCTTGGGTGGGTCGATGACCCAGTAATATTTGACCTGGCCGCAGAACAGACCGTAGTCCCCGCGGGTCCGGGTCGGCCGTGTGCTGGCTGGGTCGTTGATGTAAATGGTGTTCCCCTGGATGCCGTACACCAGCACGTAGTGCCCCGACCGGGTCCAGTTGCCCTTGCCCATGCAGGCGATGACCAGGCAGCCCCGGTCCAGCGCGTCCCTGGCCTGGGCGTGGTATGCGCTCTTGCTGTCGCCGTAGAGATTGCGGTAGTTTAATTGGTAACAGGCCAGGCCGTACCGCTTGGCTGCCGGGGGAAAGTAGCCGTAATAGGTCCCGCTGTGGGGGGCCTTGTACCCGTGGGCTAGGGCCCAGGCGCATTCACTTTGAGGCGTGACGGACCGGTCCGCCCAGGTGGCCAGGACCATCGCCATGGCTGTGGGGCCGCAGCCGCTGGCCCCGATGGTGGTGGACTCCCCGGCGGCGGAGTAGTCCAGATCGCGCCAGCGGGGGTCTGTCTGGAGATAGGAGACCGGCTGCCTCATGCCTGCTCACCTCCGCTCCCGCCCCGCTTGGTGAAGAAATAGGTGATGATGGCGCCGTAGGCCGTGCAGAAGAGGCTCTGGGCCTCGGCGTTCACCGGGCGGTCCGTGAAGAGCAGGCTGATCATGGCCCCGGTCATGGCCAGGGTGACGAGGCTCTTCACGTCCACCAGCTTCCAAAGCTGTTTCATGTTCGTTCCCTCCTTATAACAAAAGTGGTTTCACAAAGGGAGGGAAAACGAGCCGGAGCGTGTACGCCAACATACACGCTCCCATAAAAATTTCCGTTTTTTGGAACAACGGAAGTAAGGTTTTGCAAATTCGTCACTTTTTTGATAGGGATTTCTTGACGGGGTCCGGTTTTGCAGGTATTATGAAAGAAATCATTCTGCAAAAAGAAAGAAAAGTGCGGAAGGGGGCGGTTGCTATGCAAACCAGGACCATCAGTGCCCGTCGGGCGGTGGGCATCGAGTGCCTGCTTTTCCTGGCCTATGCCTTTTTCTGTGCCTCCTGGATGGTGGGGTCCCTGCTCACCACGGACATGGTCCGGGACTTCGGTCTGCGGGCGCTGCCCTCGTCGGTGAACAACGCCATCTCCCTGGCGAAAATTTTGGGGAACTTCGTGGCCGCCTGGATCCTGCTGAAGCTGGGCCCCAAGAAGACCGTGGCCTTCGCCTGCCTGCTGACCTGCTCGGTGGTGGCGGGTGCCTTCGCCACGGATCTGACCTTTTTCGTTATCACCCGCTTCCTGCTGGGCTTCGGCGGGGCGGTGCTGATGATCTGCCTGACCCCCTATGTGGTCTACTGCTTCGAGCCCCGGCGGCAGCCCATCTGGATCGGCGTGAACAACGCCGGGCCCAACACCGGCAACCTCATCGCCCTGCTGTCCATCACCCCCGTGCGGAATTGGTTAGGCGACTGGCGGTACGTTATCCTGTTCTACGGTGCCTTCAGCGTGCTGTTCCTCATCCTTTGGCTGATCTTCGGCCGGGGCTATCGCATCGTGCCCACCGCCGACGATGACAGCGGCGTGGCTCAGGTCTACCGCTACCGGGACGGCCTGCGGGAGCCGTTCCTGTACCGCTTCCTCTTCACCATGACCGGCCGCCTGGTGATGTACACAGTGATGCTCTACCTCTTCCCCCTGAACCCGGACTTCACGGTGGACGCGCAGTTCATCTCCATGATGATCGCCCTCACGGGCATCCCCGGCACCATCATCGGCATCATCCTGGCCAAAAAGCTCCACCGACAGATCAACCTCTTCCGGTTCTCCGGCGTGGCCCAGTCGGCCCTGTTCTTCCTGATGATCCTGACCCCGTCGGCCACGGTGGCCACGGTCTCGGCCATCCTGCTGGGGTTCGTCATCTTCATCTCCACCCCGTCCCTGTTCACCCTGCCCACCAAGCTGCCTGGGGCCTCCCCGAACAAGGTGGCGGTGATCCTGACCCTCTACTGGGCGGCGGCCTACACCCTGCAGATGATCGTCTATGCCCTGGTGGTCCACCTGGTGAACACCTTCGGCTGGTTCGTGGCGATGCTCTTCACGGCCTGCTACTCCCTGACCTTCCTGGTGGGGACCTTCCTCCTGCCGGACTTCGACCGCCCGGCCGGAGCCTCTGCCCAAGAAAAGACAAAAGACAGCGTGGATTGATCCACGCTGTCTTGGCGTTTTCTGTCGTTTTTAATAGGCCCGGTCGAAGAGGGACCGGCACAGGGGGAGCTTGTCCGGGTCGCTGTTGCGGAAGATGACCCGCCCCTGCTGCGGCCCTGTGCGCAGCAGGTCCTGGGCGGCTAACTGCCGACGGAGCTGCCGGGCGGTGCCGTCGCTGCCGTCGATGATGGACACCGGCCGGCCGAAATTTTTTCGGATGGCCTCCCGCACGAAGGGATAGTGGGTGCAGCCCAGCACGATGTACTCCACGCTGCAGTGGCGGAAGGGGAGGAAGAGAGCCTGAAGATAGCGGTCCAGCTCCGGCCCGTCAAAGTGCCCCTGCTCGATGAGCTCCGCCAGACCGGGGCAGGGCAGGGAGATGACGTTGGCCCGGTGGCAGAAGGCGGCTGCTAATTTTTGATACTTGTCCTCCCGGATGGTAAGGGGGGTGGCCATGACCAGCACCGAGGAGCTGTTGTCCGCCTGGGCGGCGGGCTTCACCGCCGGCTCGATGCCGATGACCGGCAGGGTGGGGT
>CAYNZG010000210.1:0-3290 GCA_964401525.1 uncultured Ruminiclostridium sp. | reverse complement strand
ATATCATACCGCCAGGGGAAGTCTGCGGCCTCCTCGGCGTAGTCGATGCCGATGCGCTTGCTCGTCCGGATCTGCAGGGGGAGCAGATCCTCCGGCGGGGTGGACAGGCCCAGGTCCTCCAGCCGGTCGCAGACGAAGAGGTCCTCCCCCAGCAGGGAGCAGCCGTTCTGCGCCCGGGTGAGGGCCAGGGCCTTGCAGAGCTTTCCCGGCCCGTTGAGGAAGTTTTTCCGCTGGTAGGCGGTCAGGTCCGCCGGGGCCTTGCCGTAGCGGTTCCGGGTGAGCAGGTCCGGTTCGCCCCGGGGCTGTCCGCCCCGGATGAGCACGGCGCTGGGCTCTCCCTCTGGCTCGGTGACGAAGTTCAGGCAGTGGTGCATCCCGTAGATGAGATAGATATAGGCAGTGCCCGGCGGGGCGAAGAGGGTCTCCGTCCGCGGGGTGCGGCGGTACTGATAGGCGTGGCAGGCCTTGTCCATCCGGCCGATGTAGGCCTCGGTCTCGCTGATGCGCAGGACCAGCTGCCGCCCGTCCTGGACCCGCACCAGATACTTGCCCAGCAGATCCCGGGCCACCTGGCGGGTGTCCCGGTCGTAAAAATCCTGGGTGAGCTTCATGGGGCCGCTCCTTCCAGCCAGTGGATCTCCGCCGGGGCGGGTTCCTTACCGCAGACGGCGGCCCGCCAGCTCTCTCCCTGATAGTGGCCGTAAAACAGCCCCTCTTCTTGAGGGGCCTGCCCCCACAGCGCCGCCAGGCCCTGGCCGGTGTATTTGCACCAGGCCTCCTTTTTGGTCCAGAGGGTGTAAAAGGCGGGCCAGTCGCCCCCTAAGCCCTCATAGGCCGCCAGCTCCTGGGGGGAGAGGGCGTAGGCGGGCAGGGAGGGCCGCCGGGGGCGGATGGTCTCCATGTCCACACCAACGGGATGGCGGGAGAGGGCGCAGAGCACATAAGGCCCGGTGTGACTGATATTGAAGTGCAGGTGGGGCAGACTGGGAAAGTAGGGCTTGCCCTGGTCCGTCCGCGCCAGCTCCGGCAGGGGGGACAGGCCGTATTGCCGTTCCAGCACCTGGGCCAGCAGCGTCTGCCAGGACGCTGCCCGGGCGGCATATAGCTTCATGAGGGGCCTCCTTTGGGGCGGGGGGTCTGCGGCCCAGAAAAGGGCACAGAAAGACTTGCCAATTGGGCGGGGATGGGCTTATAATAGATTATTACGAACGACCAGATCATCCGGTCAAAACCGGATAGTATTATAGCAGAATGGAAAGGGTGTGTAAACCCAATGACGATCGATCGGATCCATGATTATCTTGTGCCCGGCAAGCGGGCGCATTTGGTGGGCATCGGCGGCGTGTCCATGTCCCCTTTGGCCGAGGTCCTGAAGGGCGAGGGCATTGCGGTCACTGGCTCTGACATCAAGGAGAGCGAAACGGTGGCCGGTCTGCGCGCGCAGGGCATCCCGGTGGCCATTGGCCACTTCGCCGAGAACGTGTCCGGGGCGGACTTAGTCATCCGCACCGCCGCCGTCCATAACGACAACCCGGAGATCGCCGGGGCCATGGCCCAGGGCATCCCTGTGTTCGAGCGGGCGGAGGCCTGGGGCTCCATCATGCGCCGGTATGAGAACGCCGTGTGCATCTCCGGCACCCACGGCAAGACCACCACCACCTCCATGTGCACCCACATCGCCATGGCCGCCAGCATCGACCCAACGGTGATGATTGGCGGCACGCTCCCCCTGCTGGGGACCGGCCACCGGGTGGGCAAGGGCGACACGATCATTTTGGAGTCCTGCGAATACTGCAACTCCTTCCTGTCCTTCTATCCCACCATCGCGGTCATCCTCAACGTGGAGGCCGACCACCTGGACTTCTTCAAGGACCTGGAGGATGTGGAGCACTCCTTCCGCGCCTTCGCGGACCTGGTGCCCACCAACGGGGCCGTGCTGGCCAACTGCGAGGATGAGAACACCATGACGGCCCTGGAGGGGAAGGAGAACGTGCTGACCTTCTGCCTGGAAAAGGGCGACTTCCACGCGGCTGACCTGACCTGGGACAAGGGCATGCCCACCTTCGACATCATGTGGAACGGCAAGAAGGCTGCCCACATCACCCTTCAGGTCCCCGGCCTGCACAACGTGAAGAACGCCATCGCCGCCGCCTCGGTGGCCCTGGTGCTGGGGATCTCCGGCGATGCCATCGCCCGGGGCCTCTATGACTACCGGGGGGCCGGCCGCCGCTTTGAGTACAAGGGCACCGTGAAGGGGGCCAAGGTCTATGACGACTACGCCCACCACCCCAGCGAGCTGAAGGCCCTGCTGGGCATGGCCTCCAGCCTGGGCTACAAGCGGGTCATCTGCGCCTTCCAGCCCCACACCTACAGCCGGACTTATGCCCTGTTCGACGAGTTCGCCGAGGTGCTGAAGGGGGCCGACAAGGTCCTCCTGGCGGAGATCTTCGCCGCCCGGGAGACCAACGAGGTGGGCATCACCTCGGAGGACCTGGCCCGGGCCATCCCCGGGGCCAAGACGGCGCCCTCCCTGGAAGTGCTCACCGACTGGCTCTATGACCTGGCCAGCCCCGGGGACCTGATCCTCACGGTGGGGGCCGGGATGCTCTACACCGTGGCGGAGGACCTGGTCCGCCGGGCCGCGGAAGCCGGAGAAGCCCAGTGATTTCCCCTGACGAGAAAGGATCGACCATGAAAGTATCTGAATTACCCTATGAACGGCTGTCCCTGGAGGACTTTGCCGCCGAGATCCAGACCATCATCGCCCAGGTGAAGGGCGCAGCCTCCGCCCAGGAGGTCCTGGAGGCCCGGACCCGGTGCAACGACCTCTATATCCGCCTGGAGACCGCCCAGGCCCTGTCCTATATGCGCTACAGCATCAACACCGCCGACGAGTTCTACCTGGCGGAGAAGGACTACTACGACGAGATGGGCCCCCAGGCCCAGAACTACCTGCTGGAATACACCCGGGCCATGCTGGAGAGCCCCTTCCGCAAGGAGCTGGAGGAGAGCGGGGAGATCATCCCCCTGGTCTTCCGGTCCTACGAGGTGGAGCTGAAGTCCATGTCCCCGGAGATCATCGACGACATGATCGAGGAGAACAAGCTGGTCAGCCAGTACTCCCAGCTCATGGCCGCCATGGAGTTCCCCTTCCGGGGCGAAAAGCTCCCCCGGCCCATGCTCATGAAGTATGCCAAGTCCCCGGACCGGGCCACCCGCAAGGAGGCCTATGAGGTCCTGGGCAAGACCCTCCAGGCCCACAGCAAAGAGTTGGACAGCATCTTCCACTG
>CAYNZG010000209.1:0-3327 GCA_964401525.1 uncultured Ruminiclostridium sp. | reverse complement strand
GGTAAGAGCCGAAGGTGATGTTGATGCCCATGGCCAGGGACAGGGAGAAGAACATCTGGCCGGAGGCCACCTTCAGGACGTTGAAGAAGCTGCCGGGATCGGACAGCTGGGAGAAGTCGGGCTTGAACATGAACTTGTAGCCCTCGATAGCACCGGGCTGGATGGCCACGAAGACGATGATGATGACGATGCAGACGGCCAGCGCGGGCATGACAGCCTTGCTGAACTTTTCGATGCCGCCCTGGACACCGCCCATGACGATGACCATGGTGATGGCCATGGCCAGGATCAGGAAAAGGATCATGGTCTTGGTGTCATACAGCAGGTAGCCGAAGAAATCGGAGCCCTGACCGGAGAAGCCGTCTACCCCGAAGATCTGGACCAGGAAGCCCACGCAGTAGCGCAGGACCATGCCGGCCAGCACGGAGTAGAAGCCCAGGATCAGGAAGGGACAGAACCCGGCCATCCAGCCGATGACCTTGTACTTCTGGCCCAGCTTGGCGTAAGCGCCTACGCCGGTGCCGGTCTTGCTGCCCAGAGCGAACTCGGCCATCATCAGCAGTCTGCCGACGAGGACGATCAGGACCAGATAGACCAGCAGGAAGGCAAAGCCGCCGGTGGAGCCCATCTTGTAGGGGAAGCCCCACAGGTTGCCCAGACCAATGGCCGAGCCGATGGAGGCCATGAGGAAGCCGAAGGAGCTGCCCCACTGACCACGTTTGTTTTCGTGCATTTGTCTTTACTCTCTCCTTTTTGAGATTTTTGAGGATTCCGCGGCGGACCGCGGGCGGGGAAAGGAGCAAGCCGCCCCAGGGCACACTTGCTCAACATAATGTATTAACTTTACACGAAATCTTGGCAGATTGCAAGTCGTGTCATCTCGACCAAATGAAAAAGAAGGATAATTATGCAAAAAAACGGAATCTCCTTGAAAATAAAGGGGGTTTTTGCAGTTTTACAAGAGAATGTGATGGATAATTTGTGGCCTTTCAAAGTGTAAAGTTGACAAAAGGGAAAGGTTTCCAAGGAATGAGCGAAAAAATATTTTTGCAAATGAAAGTTTATTCGTCGTTTGAACGGGAACAAAACCGAAAAAGACTTTCCTCTCAGGGAGAAATCCGCTATAATCAAGGGGATCTTCACAGAAAAGGGGAGAGGGCGATGCCCAACTATCGACTGACCCTCTGCTATGACGGCACCCGCTGGAAGGGCTGGCAGAAGCAGGGGAACACGGACAACACCATCCAGGGAAAGCTGGAGAGCCTGCTCTCCCGCCTGCTGGACCAGCCGGTGGAGGTGGCAGGCTCCGGCCGCACCGACGCGGGTACCCATGCCAAGGGCCAGGTGGCCTCCTTCCGGGCCAAAACGAGCCTGAGCACGGAGGAGATCTTAGCGGGGCTGCGGCAGTACCTGCCGTCGGACATCGGCGCGGTGCGCTTGGAGGAGGCGGGGTCCCGGTTCCACGCCCGGCTGTCCTGCGTGGGCAAGACCTATGTCTACCGCATCTGGCGCAGCCGGGAGCCCAACGTGTTCCAGCGGAACTACCTGTATTTTTATCCAGAGGAGCTGGACGTAGGGGCCATGCGGCAGGCGGCGGACCGCCTCTGCGGCACCCACGACTACCGGGCCTTCTGCTCCCTGAAGAAATTCAAGAAGTCCACCGTCCGCACGGTGGAGTCCATCACCATCGAGGAGCTGGGGCCGGAGCTGCGGCTGACCTTCTCCGGAGATGGGTTTCTCTATCACATGGTCCGCATCTTGGTGGGCACCCTCCTGGCTGTAGGCCGGGGAGAGCTGGCCCCGGAGGAGATGGAGGCCATCCTGGCCTCTCAGGACCGCCAGCGGGCGGGGGAGACCGTCCCCGCCTGCGGCCTCTGCCTGGAGGAAGTCCGGTACTGAAGAAAAACGCGCGCCATCGGCGCGCGTTTTGTCATTCTTTCATCATGGTCTCTGCGGCGACGCAGGCCAGCAGGATGGCGGCCCCGATGATCCCCGCCAGGGAGAGGGTCTCCCCTAAGATCAGGCGGGAGAAGAGGGCGGTCATCACCGGTCCGGCGCACTGGAGCAGGGCCACGGTCCGGGCGGAGATGTGCCCCAGGGCGGCGTTCTGGAGGAGGTACCCGGCCACAGTGCAGAGGATGGCCAGGTAGACGATGACGGCCCACTCCATGCCCCCGGCGGTATCCAGATGGACGCCGCCCTCCAGGAGGAAGGCGCAGAGCAGCGTGAGCACGGCTGACATGGCTGCCTGGACGGTGCTGAGGGTGATGGGGTCCACCCGATCTAAGGCACGTTCCCCGAAGACCAGGGACCCGGCCAGCAGCAGGGCGGAGAGCAGTCCGAAGACCTCGCCCAGGCCGAAGCCGTTGAGGCCGCCCTGGCCGCAGAGGAGGTACAGGCCCACGATCACCAGCAGCAGGATGGGCAGGTGCTTGGGGCTGAACTTCCGGCGGAAGACCACCAGGGCCAGCAGGGGGGTCATCACCGTGGACAGGGAGCGCAGGAAGGCCGTGGCCGTGGCGGTGGTGAGGACGATGGCGATGTTGGTGGCGATGTAGCCCCCGGCGATGCACAGGCTGGGCAGGAGCCAGTCCTTCACGGAGCAGGCCTTCAGCCCCCGCAGGATGCGCTTGTGGAAGAGGAGCAGCAGAAAGAGGGTGGAGATGAGATACCGGGCCGACAGCAGGGAGTAGAGGGGGACGGTCTCATAGGCGGCCTTGGAGATGGGATCGCCGAAGCCGTACAGCACGCTTTGCAGCAGGATGAATCCGCAGGGAAGCCACCGGAGGGTGCGCCCTGCCTTTACGGGGACGGATGGTTTGATCTGGTCCATGGTTCTGGCTCCTCTCAGGGAAATAAGTCATAGGCAGGAGATAAAACAAAAACTCCGAAACCAACTGGTCTCGGAGTTTGGTGCGCGAGGCGGGACTTGAACCCGCACGTGCGTAATGCACACTAGAACCTGAATCTAGCGAGTCTGCCAATTCCACCACTCGCGCTTGTCTTGCGCCGAACTATTGCTCAACGCGAGATTTATAATATCATCATGCTTTGGAAAAGTCAAGCACTTTTTTCGACATTTTTGAAAAAATTTCTGGCAGGGATCCCTTTCACAGGTCCTTGGACTGGAAGGTGACATAACCCTCGTAATAATAGCTGTGGTCGATGCCTTTCATATACAATTCCCGGCTGTCGGTCTCGTCAGTGAGGGCCTGACGCAGGACATGCTTGATCTCGGTATCGCGGATGGGGCTGCGCTCCATGGCCAGCAGATAATCCTCCTTGTCCACCTTGCTCCAGTCCACCACCTTCCCCAGCTCCGCCTTC
>CAYNZG010000208.1:0-3330 GCA_964401525.1 uncultured Ruminiclostridium sp. | reverse complement strand
CCCTGACGACCTCCACCACCGCGAACCCCAAGTTCACGGTGCAGTATTATGCCTACCTGGATGTCGCAGCGACGAACGGAAGCAATCCGCTGGATATTATCGATACCAGTGGAAAGAACTTGCCTGGAAATTATGGCACGGCGCAGTCGTCTGGCAATGCGCCGTCACCCGCAAAGGTAAAAAACATTTATTTGACAGAGGCAGCTACTGGGAGCGGAAGATATAAAGTAAAAACGGACAGGACCTTGTGCGAGGTATACAGGACCCGCGACTGTGAGTATATCAAGCAGCCCAATTTGGCTTATTTCAACAGTCTCTATGAAAATGGGCATTATGAGCTGCAAGCGATTTGGGTTCAGCAACCAGGTGACACGGATTGGACTCACTATGAGCCTGATATCCACTTTACCAACCGGGAGAAGTCTGTGGAGGATGACACAATCCTGATTACGGACGATACCGTGATCCGCTTGGTGTTCGACACGACCCAGGGCGACTACACCAATGATGTTGCGTTCTATGACTATGATATTACGGACGATGGCAAGCATACAGCGGCCCAAGGCATCAACAGTGCCAGCAATTATTCCGGGTCTGGCGCGAAGTTGGCCTTTGGTAATATGAACACGGACACAGGACTCAGTGAAGAACGCTGGGGATCAAACTATTTGAACCGGTTTAATTCAAACCTTGTAGACGGGAAAACAAGCGTTGATCAGGCATACGGCTTCAATGGCTGTACCTTCGGATTGGTCACAGGGTTAAGTGGCGAAACGCTGCAATATGCCTCCGGAGTCGATGCGCCGAATTTGTTCAATGATGGAAGTGCGAAGGGTAAAACATCCTATGACGAAGGACAGTACTCTCTGAACTTTGAACGAAACGGCGATACCTATACCCTGTCCTCTGTGGGAGGAACTGGAACTGCGAGCAATTTGCAGACCTTCACCAGCAGATGGAACTGGAATAACACGCTGAAAATTTGGTCGAATCACTTCTGGCCCATGGATAATGTAACGAACACTGATCCGCACACAGGTAAGACGGGTGCTCTGGGTTCCTACATCGGCGTATCGGGAGAGACAAAGAATTACCCAGAAAGTGACAATGGCATTGCCCACAACAATATGTTCGGTATGCATTATAAGGTGCAGTTTACCCTGACGGCAGATTATTCCGGGCCGCTGGAATATCTCTTCTTCGGTGACGATGATATGTGGGTGTTCCTGGATGGTCGGCTGGTCTGCGACATCGGCGGTGTCCACTCCTCCGTGGGTGAGTATGTGAACCTGTGGGATTACATCGAAAAGGGAAGTTCTGGGACCCATACCCTGACCTTCTTCTACACGGAGCGCGGTTTGTCCGGTTCCAGCTGCTATATGCAGTTCACTCTGCCGTCGGTGTCTTCCATCACGCCGGAGCAGAACACGGATACCCTCACGGTGAAAAAGACTGTGGAGGGACCTGATTCTGGCGAAGAGTTCCAATTCACCATCAAACTGATGGACAAAGATGGAAATCCTTTGCCGGATGACTATTCCTATACCCGATATGATGCAAATGGAAGCATCATCAAGCAGGATGTCATCATGTTTGATGGCGGTTCCTTTGCGCTAAAGAATGGCGAGTACATTGTTATCAATTACTTGCCCTTAGGGACACAGTACACGATCACGGAAACAAAAGCGGATGGATATTCTACAACCGTTAAAGTGAACGGAAGCGTGACACCAGGGGAAACAGTGAGCGGAAGCATCGCGAAAGATAGGAAAGATGTCGTTGAGTATGTGAACAAAACATCTTACGCCCTCCCCTCCACCGGTGGTCCCGGAACAAGTTGGTTTCTGCTGGGCGGGTCCGGCCTGATGGCCCTGGCCCTCTGGCGTTATCAGAAGAAAAGAGAAGTATGAAAGGAGAACTTAAACAACATGATGAAGAAGTGGAAACGATTTGGCAGCCTGTGTCTGGCTGTGCTGATGGCCCTGGCCCTGGCTGTGCCGGGGTTGGCGACCCAGGAAGGTACTCTTACCGGCGGCTCTATCACCATTGATAATGCTGTTGTGGGCCAGAAGTATAACATCTATCAGATCTTATACATTGAAAGCTATAACGCCACCACCGGCGCTTATAGTTATAAGGCAAACAGTGCATGGGCGGATTGGCTGAAGACCCAGACTACCTATGTTACCGTTGACGGCCAGGGCTATGTGACCTGGAAGGCGGGGGCTGATGCTGCTGATTTCGCTAAGCTGGCACAGGCGAAAGCGAAGACTTTGACCGCCGATGCCGACGCTGTGACGGCTGAAAGCACCACGGTCACATTCACTGGCCTCAAGCTGGGCTACTATCTGGTGGACACCACCCTGGGTACTCTGTGCTCCCTGGACACCACCAACCCCAACGTGACCATTAAGGAAAAGAACGCAGTTCCCACCAACGAGAAGCAGGTCCAGGAGGACAGCAAGGTCAATGATACCGATAAGGGTTGGGGTTCCGACAATGATGCTGACATCGGCCAGACGGTGAACTTTAAGTCCACCATCACCGCCCAGGCTGGCGCAGAGAACTATGTGTTCCACGATAAGATGAGCGCGGGTCTGACTTACACTGGTGTTACCGGAATCACTCTGAACAATGCAGCTGTGGCTACTTCGAACTACACCGTGAAGACCGCAGACTTGACCGATGGCTGCACCTTCGAAGTGGTGTTCACCCAGGAGTTCTGCGACACCCTGAAGGCCAACAACGAGATCGTCATTTCCTACACCGCCACCCTGAACGAGGGCGCTGTTGTGGGTCTGCCCGGCAACCCCAACCAGAGCCAACTGAGCTATGGTGACAGCAGCAACGTCAGCAACAATATTACTCCTCCCAGCGAGACCATCACCTACACCTGGGATATGGACGTTCTGAAGTACGCCAACGGCAACGAGAGCAATGTCCTGGCAGGTGCCGAGTTCGTTCTGCTGAAGAAGGTCGACAATGCAGAATATTTTGCTGTTGTGGACGCAAACGGTAAAATCACTAGCTGGACTACAGATGGTGTGAAGCCCGCGACCGACCCTGATGCATCCAAGACCTATGCCTCTGTGCTGACTACCGATGCCAACGGTAAGATCGAGATCGACGGTCTGGATGCCGATACTTACTATCTCCGCGAGATCAAGGCCCCTGACGGCTTTAACAAGCTGGACAAGGACCAAGAAGTCAAGATCAAAGGTGCTACCACGGAGGGCGGTCAGCTGACCTACACTACTGTGGTGGCCAAGGTCAACAACAACTCCGGCACCGAGCTGCCCTCCACCGGCGGCATGGGCACCACCCTGTTCT
>CAYNZG010000207.1:0-3336 GCA_964401525.1 uncultured Ruminiclostridium sp. | reverse complement strand
CCAAGGGGCTGCTGGTGGGCAGACGGGTGGTCGTCTTAGGCTCCGGGGACATCGGCCTCATCATGGCCCGCCGCCTGACCCTGGCCGGGGCCCAGGTCCTGTGCGTGGCCGAGAAGAACGCCGCCCCCAACGGCCTGGAGCGGAACGTGAGCCAGTGCCTCCAGGACTTCGGCATCCCCCTCTACCTCCGCTGCACCGTCACCAACATTTTGGGGAAAAAGCGGCTGGAAGGGGTGGAGCTGA
Organism: uncultured Ruminiclostridium sp.; assembly: GCA_964401525.1. Classification (GTDB taxonomy): domain Bacteria; phylum Bacillota; class Clostridia; order Oscillospirales; family Oscillospiraceae; genus Evtepia. The sequence goes on along the minus strand of CAYNZG010000207.1, from coordinate 3,093 downwards.
GCCAGCTGGACGAGCAGGACCGGCCCATCCCCGGCACCCAGCAGGTCTTCCCCTGCGACACCCTCCTGCTTTCGGTGGGCCTCATCCCGGAGAACGAGATCGCCGCCCAGGCCGGGGCAGCGCTGGATCCCCGGACCAACGGGACCCTCACCGACGACTTCCTCCAGACCTCCGTCCCCGGCATCTTCGCCTGCGGCAACAGCCGCAAGGTCCTGGACTTAGCGGACTTCGTCACCGCCCAGGGCCTCACCGCCGGGCGCAACGCCGCCGCCTTCCTCCGGGGCCAGGCCATGGAGGACATGCCCCCAGAGACCTCCAACGCCATGGCCAAGGGTCTGCCCCAGCCCGGGGTCATCACCTGCACCCTCTGCCCCAAGGGCTGCCGGGTGCGGGTCTCCCCCACCGGCGAGGTCACGGGCAACAGCTGCCCCCGGGGGGCGGAGTATGCCCTCCAGGAGCAGAAGGCCCCCCAGCGGGTCCTCACCGCCACCCTGCGCAAGGCGGACGGCATCCTCCTGCCGGTGAAGACCGGCGCGCCCATCCCCAAGGCCCGCCTGACCGACTGCGCAGCCCACCTGCGGACCATCACCCTCCCCGCCGGGTCCTGGCCCTGCGGGGCCGTGGTCCTGACCGACCCCTTCGGCCTGGGCGTTGACGTGGTGGCCGCACAATAAGAACCTTCGATCCCCCATTTTCTCCGGAGAAAATGGGGGGCTGCCAGGAACGCTCCCACCCCGCGGGCCCCATCCTGCACAAACGAAAAATGCGCTGCCGGAACGAATCGTTCCGGCAGCGCATTTTTTATGCACGGATGTTGGTCAGCTTGTTTTTGATGAGGTACAGGTTCTTTCCGTCCGAGGTCAGCCGGGCGTTGTCCAGCACCTCCGGGACCTCTCGCATGATCTCCCGCAGCTTGTTCATGGCGATGACCATGACCCCACGATCCGTGGACTCGATGCCCTTCTCCTCCAGGTGGCGGAAGAAGGCGTAGAAGCTGTGGGAGGCGAAGAAGTTCCGCCCTTCCAGGGTGATGGGCCGGTACCGGCCCGACAGGAGCTGGCTCTGCTCCATCTTCTGGGCGGGGATCAGATCCCCCCGGCTGGGCCGGATCAGGAAGGCGTACCGTCCCAGACCGGCCGGGTCCACAAAATGGTACTCTGCGGACTCCTTATAGATCTTCCCCTCGGCGGTGGTCTCCAGGAACATGGCGGGCCCTCCCTCAGTCGCTGTAGGCCCGGTCGATCTTCACATGGAAGACCCGGCCGTGCCGCTGCTCCAGATCCTGCTCCAGCTTCCGGGCCAGAGCCTTGGCATCCGGGCAGGCGAAGTCGATGACCGCGTCAAAGGACAGGTCCCCGCTCTCCGGATCCTCAAAGAAGGCGTGGAGGGAGAGGACGTATTCCACCTGCTTCAGCTCGGCCCGGACGGTCTCCTCCATCTGATGGAGGGCATTCTCCTGGGTGTTCACGGCGTAGAAGCCGATGTACAGGGCGATGCTGTACTCGTCCAGGATGAGCTGCTGGGCCTTTTTGCTGATGGTGTGCAGCTCGGCGGCGGTGCGCCAGTCGTAGACCGCCACGTTCACCGAGCCCATGCACTTGGTGGGGCCGTAGTTGTGGAGCACCAGGTCATAGGCCCCTAAGATCCCCTCCACAGAGCAGAGCTTCTGCTTGACCTCCTTGGCCAGGTCCGCGTCCGCCCGGCGGCCCACGATGGAGCTGAGGGTGTCCATGAGCATCTCCACACCGGCCTTGATGATGACCAGGGAAATGATGGCGCCGATCCAGCCGTCCAGGACGTAGCCGGTGGTCATGGCCACCACCGCGCCCACCAGGGTCCCGGCGGAGATGACCGCATCGAAGGTCGCGTCGGACCCGGAGGCCACCAGGGCATCGGAGTCGGTCTGCTTGCCCACCTTTTTGGTGTACGCGCCCAGGATCAGCTTGGTGACGATGGCCACCACCACGATGACCACGGTGACCATGGAGTAGTTGGTGCTGTCGGGGGTGATGATCTTCTCCACCGAGGTGACAGCGAAGCTGGCACCGGCGAAGAGCACGATGCAGGAGATGATGATGGCCGTGAGGTACTCCACCCGGCCGTACCCGAAGGGGTGCTTCTGGTCCGGCGGGCGGGAGGCCAGCTTGGTCCCCAGGATCGTGATCACCGAGGACAGGGCATCGCTCAGGTTGTTCATGGCATCCAGCACGATGGCGATGGAGTTGGCCAGCAGGCCCACCGCCATCTTGAAGACCACTAAGCAGAGGTTGGTCAGGATGGCGATGATGCTGGTGCGCACGATGGTCTTGTCCCGCTGCAGCGCAGCCGCTTCATTCTGTGCCATGGCTTACAGCTCGCTGTCCTTCTTCTTCTCGTCCACGACGGTCTTGAACATGGCCTCGAAGTCGGCGAAGGACATCGCGCCCAGGTCGCCTGCGGCGCGGTGACGGGGAGAGACGGTGCCGTTCTCCATGTCGCGGTCGCCCACCACCAGCATGTAGGGGACCTTGTCCAGCTGGGCCTCGCGGATCTTCTTACCGATCTTCTCGTTGCGGTAGTCCACCTCCACGCGGTAGCCCTTCATGGTCATCTGCTTGGCCAGGTCGGCGCAGTAGTCGGCGGCGCGGTCGGTGACGGGCAGGAAGCGGACCTGCTCGGGTGCCATCCAGCAGGGCAGCGCACCGGCGTACTTCTCGATGAGCAGAGCCAGGGTCCGCTCGTAGCAGCCCATGGAGGTGCGGTGGATGATGTAGGGGCGGGTCTTCTTGCCGTCCACGTCCACATACTCCATGCCGAACTTCTCAGCCAGCAGCATATCGATCTGGATGGTGATGAGGGTGTCCTCCTTGCCGAAGACGTTCTTGATCTGGATATCCAGCTTGGGGCCGTAGAAGGCAGCCTCGTCGATGCCGATGGTGTAGTCCACGCCCAGGTCATCCAGGATCTTGCCCATGATGCCCTGTGCCTCATCCCACTGCTCGGGGGTGCCTTCGTATTTTGCCGTGTTGTTGGGATCCCACTGGGAGAAGCGGAAGGAGCAGTCCTCCTTCAGGCCCAGGGTCTCCAAGCAGTAATTGGCCAGCTCGAAGAAGC